>SCVQ01000268.1 GCA_004296865.1 Nitrospirota bacterium | reverse complement strand
ACCAAACTGCGGCGGTACTACGGCATCCGACGGAGTCATTTTGTCCTCTACCTGAAGGAGATGGAATTTCGGTTCAACCATCGACGCGAGGATTTGCCGCGTCTGATCGAGCGAATCTTGCAAAAGGCTCGTCCAAAACTAGACTAGCTCAAAAAAACAATATTCGGGTTTTAGAAAAATAAAATCCAGCCCGCTTGAACCTCCCGCTTCACTGGATCGCGCTCACAATAGCCCACCCTCGCGATTTCTTGAGAGTGTCACCGCCCGCGGATTCGTGATAGCTGTTCCTTCTCTAGTATCAGTTGAGCCAAGCACTCAAATCTTTTTTAGCGTCCTTCCCATCTCCTCTCCCCGAAAACCTGCCTTGCATGAGAAGGCGGTGTTTTGTAGGGAGTTAGAGACTGTTGAAAGCGTCGATGGAAAGGTCTGCCTGGCGGATGAGTTTTCGCAGAAGCCCAAGGCCGAGTTCATTATGTTGGGGGATAGAAAGTGTGTATTCGTAACCGGGCTTGACCAGCATGACATGAGAGCCACGTTGCCGCGCTACCGTCCACCCTGCCCGTTGAAATTTTCTGACGGCTTCGGCCCCTGAGCAGAGCCGAGGCGAAGGGGCCATTTAGACCACAACCTCAACAGTCCGAGCCGGGTCAAGCGCTTGCTTGGCTTCCATCACTTCAAGCCAACCCGCAATCGCTTCCTTGATGTTCACCAGAGCTTCTTCCCGCGTTTTGCCTTGAGACAGGCAGCCTGGCAAGGCCGGCACTTCTGCAACATAGTAGCCGGTTTCATCGGGCTCAACAACCACGTGAAGTTTCATCGTCCCCCCCCTTGAGCGTTTGAGTAACACGCCGTGCCAAAAATCATAGCATGAACTCGTACAAAGAGGGAGTCTTTCACGCCCGTTGATGTGCAAGACATGCCCGCTCCTCTCCCGCTTCATCCCCTCCCTACCCTTTACCGCTCACGTTTAACGCTTCACGCCCTCACGCGGAAGTCCAGCGAGATAGAATATGGCGATGGCGGCGGATGCCGCGACGTTCAAGGATTCGATCGCACGGCTGACCGGAATGTGGAACCGGAGTGAGGCTTGGCGTAATGTTGTCTCTGCCAGCCCCCGACTCTCGTTGCCTAGGGCCAGGATGGACCGAGGGGGAATGCGCTGGATCTCGCGAATGGCGCGGCTGTCTTCTCGATCGCCGTGTCCCGGCGGCTCGGTCGCCAGGAGCGCGCAGCCGTGTTGGGTGAACGGGGCGAGGTCTTTGCTGTAAAAAACCGGCAGCGCAAGAAGGCTTCCTGCCGTGGCACGCACCACTTTGGGGTTGAAGACATCCGCTGAGTCCGAGGACAGCCACAGCGCGTCAAGGCCGAATCCGGCGGCCGTTCTGATGATCGTTCCCACGTTGGCTGGGTCCTGGAGGCATTCCCCATACAGACCGAAGAGGCGTGGTCGTTGGAAGATCGTCTCCTGATTCCAGACCGGTTGCCGGACGACGGCGAGCATTCCGGCTGGGGTGCTGACATCTGATAATTGTTCGAAGATCGACTCCCGACAGGCATAGACGTGCGTGCCGACGCGTTCCAAGCCCTGTGGTAACTGCCGATCATGTTTCTTCAGCCAAGTCTCCGTGACCACGACCGTGCTGACGGCTGAGGCATTGGTTTCGAGCAATTCCTGAATCGGTTTGGCGCCTTCGAGGATGAAGGCACGCTCGGTGTCGCGCGTTTTTTTGTGGCGGACCAGGCTTCGGATCAGCCGGGCTTTGGCGGACGGCAAAGCGGCGACAAGTTCCACGTTCAATCTCCTCCGATGGCTTCACCAGTACCGGGATGCGTGCGTTCTGTCAAGGTGTCACGAAGGTCCGGCGGTTCCGGATCTGCCTGGCGCAGGGGTGCTGTGCCGACCACAACTAGGGCCGCGCGATGACTGTATCGGATCGCCAGACCTTTTGATATTGTTCCTTGTTCCGTGCTACTGTTACCGACCTCATCCACGCAACGGCAGCGTTTTGTCACGGGAGGAAGGCCATGATGCACATGGTACGGTTGGTGCGATTGCCACGACTGGCTCAGGAACAATGCTCTCTGCGACGCAGGGAGGACCGGGTACGGCAGTCTTTGGCGGCGGGCCTGGCCTTTCTGGTGATGGCGATCGGCGGGTGCGTTTCGGAGAATCAGTACAAGGCGGCTGTGGCCGAGTCGGAGGAAGTGAAGGCCGAGTTGGATCGGACGCAGACGCAGTTGAATGCCTTGAATCAACAGACACAATCCATCCAGGAGCAAATGGGGAAACTGACTGCCGAGGCTGCCTCGGCCTCGGCCGAGCTACAGCACCTGCAAGCCAGCCGGGACACGGAGCGGGAACGCATCGAAGAGAATATTCAAAAACTGGAGCAAGAGTTCGACAAGCTGTCCGGTCAGCACAAGAGTCTCAGGCGCGTGCTTGCGGCGGTGGAAAAGGAAAACGAAACTCTGAAGTCCACGGTCGTCCGCTATCAAAAGGAGTTGAAGGATCGCGCGCAGGCGGCGGCGGCAAAACTCACCGAAGCATCGTCGGCTGCCGCAAAGGGTGCGGTTCCGTCTCCTTCCCGCATGGCTCCGGGAGCAGGAGGCGCTGTGTCTCAGGAGGCGCCGGCTACGTCTCCTTCCGGGGCCAAGCCGACTCCCACGCAAAGTGGGCCGGCCTCAGGAGTGGCTGCCCCTAAGTCACAAGATGCCAAAGCGGCTCCGCGGACTGCGAAGGAACCGTCCCCGGCGCAGGACAATCAGGGAGTCTTTGCCCGGCTCAAAAAGTGGCTTGCCAATATCCTGCGCTGGATTCTCTAACTGCCAGGGCAGCTTCGTTTATGGCACTTGGTCCTCTAATCCACGCGTGGCGTCTGTCCCGCAAGCAGGCCGTTTCAATTGTGGCCGAGAAAGCCGGTCTGTCGTCCACCTCTCTGGAGGCGATCGAGTGCGGTGAATTGGACCCCACCGCATCGACCGTCGAAGCCTTGGCCGGGGCGTTGGGGATTCCGCCCTCGTGGCTCTTCTGCGATCCGGCCCATGTGAAGTTGTTGACCACCGACCCCGACGGCGAGGCGGTGGCAACGGTTTCGCACGACTCCCTCGACCCGGTCACTGAGCGGGTGCTAGGCGCGTCTCGGTATGAGCGGGAACTCTACGTGTTGCTCACGGCTCTTCTGCAAGGCGGTGAACCCACACTGGTCAAGGCGGCTGAAGCCAGCCTCCGCAGTCTCGTGAAGCAATCCAGGCGGGCGACCGTCCCCTGGCAATCCCGCCCATCCGGCCACTTTGAGCCACCCAGCGACTAACTCTCCCCTCCGCGTTCGACGCACCGCTGCTTCCGTTGGGCCTCACCGATAGATTGGTGCGGCGGTATA
>SCVQ01000267.1 GCA_004296865.1 Nitrospirota bacterium | reverse complement strand
AGCGCGTGGGGGCGTTGTTCGTTGACAAAGGCGGGGCGCTGGTCGGGATCGTGACCGATACGGACGTGGTCCGGCGGGCCGTGGCCGGCGGTGAGGACCTCGGCAAGCTGGCGGTGCACACCATCATGACGAGCCCGATCGTGACCATCGAGTCGATGCGGACGGTCCAGGATGCACACGATATGATGGGGGACCTGGGGGTGCGCCACCTGGGGGTGACGGAGCAGGGGAGGTTGGTCGGGCTCGTATCCGTCCGTGACCTGCTGGTATATTTTAAGCGGGTGTCGGAACCGAAGATTACGCAGGACTGACCGGGCTACTTGGCGATTTCCCGGGCCATGTGCCCCAGTTCGGGCAGGATCAGCTTTTCCATCGCCAGCCTGACGGCTCCCTCCGAGCCTGGAGTGGAGAAGATGATCCGTCCACGGTACAGGCCGGCCGTGGCCCGGCTCATGATCGCCGGTGATCCGATGTCTTGATAGGTCAGGTACCGGAAGATCTCGCCGAATCCATCCAGCCGCTTTTCCAACATCGCATCCACGGCTTCGAACGTGGAGTCCCGGCGGGAGATGCCGGTCCCTCCGTTGATGAGGATCGCCTGGACGGAAGGATTGTCGGCGCCCTCCTCGATCAGCGCCTTGATCTGGGCCGGCTCGTCCTTGACGAGGTGATAGGCGGCCACCTCGTGACCCTGGTCTTTCAGCAGGTGCATGATCAGCTTCCCGCTGGTGTCGGTGTCGGGCGTACGGGTATCGCTGCAGGTGATCACCATGCAGCCGATGTGCATGGGGGCATGGGCCTTATGTTCTTGATGGACAGGGCGGCTCATGATTCTCCGGCTCAGAAGCTTTCAGCTCTCAGCCCTGAGTGTTGGCTGAATGCTGGAGGCTGACTGCTTCTACCCGCCCCAAACCGAATTGGGTTTGAGTTTTTCCACCGGCTTGCCCTTGCCGATGTGTTCGTCGAGGATCGCGGGCACGTCCGCTTCCTTGACCTGCGAATACCAGGTTGCATCCGGATATACCACCACCGTCGGGCCCTGTTCGCAAGGCCCCAGGCAGGCTGACCCGGTCACCAACACTTCCCCCGGTTGATAGCCCCGTTCCATAAGGCCCATATTGAACGTCATCAGGAGGCCCGGTGAGCCGGCAGCGCCGCAGGATGGCTTGGGGTGTCCGGGGGGACGTGTATTCGTGCAGATGATGATGTGATATTTCGGCTTCGGCATGTGCTCTCCTTGGTTGATCTTGTCTCTCAGTGTTCAGTGATTGGTTTTGTACAGTACGCACCGATCACCGTGTGCTGATGGCCGGCAACGTCTTTATTTCGGCGCGTAGGCGCGCCACTGCTCGACACAGTCAGCCGGCAGTTTCCAATGGGTGATTCCCTTGATCACCCAGTCCAGGTAATGTTCTTTGGGCTTGAACTTCCCGATGGGGGTGGCCGCGTGGGTCGTCACAAACAGTTTCTCGCCTTCCTCGGTCATGACCGTGACGGGAAGGTGGCGGAACGCGCCGGGGGGGACGTCGCCTTCAAGCTCATCGAGGAGTTTGAGGTCTTCTTCCGTGATTTCCAATACGATGCCCCAGACTTGCTCGCCGGGTGACGGCGATACACTGCCAAGTCCGCACCTCCACTGTGATGACCAGCGACAGAATTGAATCGTATGGTCGGGGAGATAGGCCCTGCAGATGAACCGATGTTCCGGGGCTCGCTTTTTTAGCTGAGTGGGATTCAAATTGTCGGCATAGGCAAAATATTTCATAATGTTATGAGGGCTAAAAACGTATTTATGGACGCGGAAGCCACTCAGTTGTAGCACAGGGGCTTCCGGTCTTGTCAAGTATAGTGAGAGGCGTTTATAAGAGCATCATGGTCCAGGAGCCGGCTGGTTCGTTGACTTTTGTTCGCCTGGGCGACTATGCTTTTTGTATCATGATGGTCCGTCGTGAAATATATGGACGAGGCCTCTTGGTGGTTCTGGCCTGGATGGCGCTTGCCGGTCTTCCGGCTTCAACTGACGCGGCCAAGTTCTACAGTTGGATTGATGCATCCGGTACAATGGTGATGACGGATGACGCCGGGTTGGTTCCTCCTCCTATGCGACGCAGTGGAGTGTCGGTCCATCGTTTCCTTGATCGCCCCTTGGAGCCGGCCCGCTCTCCCAAAAGCATGGAGCCGGGCAAGGTGTCCGAACCGAGCCTGCGGGAGGGCCGCGATCCTATAGCCTCATCGGCCCCTTCCACGCCGGTCTCGGTAGAACCCGCGAGTCTTGATTTGCCACGTGAGGCGTTCGAGGCGGACTTTGAGCAGAATCGAGGGCAGGTCTTCATGGGGCAGGTGCTTGTGGGGGGAAGGCCGTGGCAATATGGCGTCGATCGGAAGAGGGATCGTGCGGTCTGGCCCCATATCCGCATCCGCTGGTCAGGCAGTCAAGATAATCATCATGTAGATCCTGAAGTGCATGGTTTAACAATTCGTAAAAATTATATATTTTATGATCATTCAATGGGCAAGCCCATGCGTTATGCCGGTAGCGGCCATGCAAGTGGCAGACGGTAGTCCCTCTCGATGAGCGAAACGGGCAAATCGATTCAGACCCAGCGCTCCTCTTCTCTGGTTAAAACGATTCATTACATCGTGGTCGGCCTCTTGATTGCCGGAGGAACAGCCTATTGGGCGTTGAAGCCGCCGGTATTGAACCCCATGGCCGATGCCGGGGCCGCCGAGGCGATGGCGCTTGTTCAGACCCACCGGGCGAAGAACGCCCCGACGTTGCTGCAGGCGCTCACGCAACGGGCGCAGAATATCGCGGCACGTGGCCAAGGGGTCCGGCTTGGGGAATGGACTGTGGAAAGTCAGAAAGGACGGGCGCAGGGTTACCTTGTGAAGGTCTTTGTCCGGGAGGAAGGGACGCCGCAGGCGCAACAGTGGTTTGAGCGAGAGTACATCTGGCAAGTGGATGTCAGCAAGAAGTCCGTGGTGCCCCTCTCCATGCCGGCGGAAGACTTGATGCCGCCCGGCGAAGCCGGACCGTTGACGCGCGGCGACAATCCGCCGGGTCTCTAAATCAGGCGCCTCTCATCCGGCGGCAAGCGGGAGCGAAACGCGAATGTCGTTTCCCGCAATCTCCACCGGATAACAGGCCACGGTGAAGTCCGGATTCTCCGGCCTCTCTCCCGTGCGCACGTTGAATCGCCAGCCATGCCAGGGACATTCGACAATCCCGCCGGAGAGCGTGCCTTCACCCAAGGGCCCTCCGGCATGGGGGCAGGTGTTGTCCGTGGCATAGATTGTCCCGTCGACGTTGAAGAGCGCGATGCCGAACCCCTCTGCCTCAACTGAGAGACAGCTGCCGGGTTCGAGGTCCGTGACCTTGGCAACCGTGACGACCTTTGTCATGCTGCAGTTCCTCTTGCCATGCCTGGTGTCCAGGGGCCGTTAGTCTACCTCGATGGCCATCGAGCATCAAGCGCTGTGCCTGTGCGGCGTCAAGGCGCAGGTCTTGATCTTATGAAAAGAATATGGCATAGAAAATAGCTAGTGGAGAGCCGTTTGGCGTTGTCGGTGAGGGCGCTGGCCCAGAGGGGTGCATGGAACTCACGCTGCTGCTGAACTCGACGTACGAGCCGCTCAGGGTTGTTCACTGGAAAAAAGCCATCACGCTGCTGTGGCAGGAGAAGGTGGAGGTCCTGGAGGTCTACGACCGGGACATCCAGGGTATCTCGATTTCCATCAAGCTCCCGGCCGTCATGCGCCTGCTCAAGCTGGTCCGGCTGAAGGACAGCCACCGGGCGGTCAAGTTTTCCCGCATCAATATTTTCACGCGGGACGGGTATGCCTGTCAGTACTGCAGCCAGAAGTTCCGCACGGAAGAGTTGACCTTCGACCACGTCGTCCCTATCGCCAAGGGGGGGCGCAAGAGCTGGGAAAATATCGTCACGGCCTGTTGGCGCTGCAACAACCGGAAGAGCGGACGGACGCCGGATGAGGCCAACATGAAGCTCATCCGCAAACCGGTCAAGCCGCGGTGGAATCCGGTCATCACCATCACCATCGGGATTCGCAACGCGCCGGAGAGCTGGCGGGATTATCTCTACTGGAATATGGAGCTGGAGGGCGACCTGCCGGAGCGGTAGGTCGGAGGCCGGTTGACCGTTCAGTAGGCCTTGTCGATGGTGATCTCGACTTCCTTGGAGCCAGCCAGCGTGGGGTTCTTCTCGTAGCGTCCCTCAAGGTCTCCCGGTTGAGGAGGCCCGGCCAGCCCGTCCTTGTCCAGCCTGGCCAAGACGTCCACCATGCCTCGCAATTCCGACCCTTCCGCCATCACATCGGCGTTGGTCAGTTCAAACGAGACCGGGAATTGCGGCCGGTCGATCCGTTTGACCGCGAGCGGGCGGGGTGCGCCTTGCGGGCGACGGACGATCACGAACAGAACATCGGTGGGGCTGACCTGGGCGGCAAGCTCAGGGGCGATGGAGACCCGCCCGGCGATGACGCCATTCCCGCCAGGTTTTTCGCAGCCATGCGCCAGCCCCAGCCAGGCGGCGACGCCGGCCAGGGCAATAACCCCTCCCGCCATCCCGATCACTCTCACGATGTTGTTTGCCACGAGACCCCTTTCGCGTGCATGATTCGACCCTGTGCGTCTCGACCACAGCCTCAGACCTGCGCAGAACTGTTCCAACAGACAGAGCGCCATTATACCTGGGGGACATCGAAAATGGGAGGGGAGTGATTTACCGGGGCCTGGCCCTGTTGTATGATGCGACGCGTGACGGAAGGCCAGTCCTGAAAGTCGTAAAGTCTTCAAGTCGAAAGTTTTCGGACTGGATGATCTTATGGATGTGATGACTTTTGACAGTTTTATTTGAGAGGACGGCATGGCGAATCCTGGATTTCAACTCTCCCTGGACGTCAACGGGCGGATCTGTTTGGTGCTGGGCGGGGACGATGAAGCGACCGAGAAGGTCCAGCGGCTGCTGGACGCAAGCGCGAAGGTCATCGTCATCAGTCCGACGTTGAGCGACGAGCTCAAGAAGCTCACGGCTTCGGCAAAAATCCTACATCGGGTCCGGCGCTTCCGAGAAACGGACGCTCAGGGAGCGGTGTTGGTCATCAATACCCTGCGCGATGACCCTGAATTTTCCCGTTCGCTCCTTGCCCTGGCTCAGAAAGAGCGGTTTCTTCTCTGCGCGGTGGACCAGCCGGAATTTTCCAATGCCTTTCTGCCCGCCGTGGTGCAGAAAGGTCACCTGCGTCTGGCTATCGGCACGAGCGGGGTGGCGCCGGCCCTTGCCAGTCGTCTCCGTCAGGATCTCGATCAGCTCTTGGGGGAGCAGTTCTCACAGTTCTTGGAGTGGCTGGCGGCCATTCGGGATGAGACGAAGGAGGTCGAGCCGGATGCGGAACTGCGGCGTGCCAGGCTGCGAGAGGTGGTGAACGGCTTCAAGCTGACCGGCAGGATCGAGTACCCGCAGGCCTGGTTGGACGAACAGAACAAGCCGAAGGCGTGAAAGGGAATTGACTCATTGACGATTGAATCATTGGCTCATCGACCGAAGCCATGAATCAATCACGCAATGGTTCAAATGGTTCAATGGATCAATTCATTGAGAGGAGGCGCGATGGTGCTGTTGGAGTTCAGCATGAGTCCCCTTGGAAAAGGGGAGAGCGTGGGCAAATACGTGTCGCGGTCCCTGGACATTATCGATAAAAGCGGGGTGGACTACCGGCTCAATCCGATGGGCACGGTCCTGGAAGGGAAGTGGGACGAAGTCTTCGGCGTGGTGCGGAAGTGCTACGAACGGATGAAAAAAGACTGCGGCCGTATCTCTTGCACGATCAAGGTGGACTACCGGAAGGGCCACAAGGGCCGACTCTCCGGCAAAGTCGCCAGCGTAGAAAAGCATTTGAAACGGAAGCTGAAGACATAGAAGAGGGAGTCTCGGCTGACGAACGGAAGGGCTGGGCGGCCTGGCTAATCCCCCTGCTCGCGCAACGCGCACTTTGGAAAGTGCTCGCTGGACGCGCGCAATATAGGGGATCAGCCAGGCCGCCCCTTTGAGAATTATCCCGCTATGTCTCCATGCCCATCCCTTCCAGCCGCGACGAGGCTTCTAAAGAAAGATGGATGGGGACGGGCCGCTTGTAGGCCTGTTCCCGCTTTACACGGTCAATGCAGCCTTCCTTTTCGCTGAAGCCTCGGTAGATCGGAAGAGC
>SCVQ01000266.1 GCA_004296865.1 Nitrospirota bacterium | reverse complement strand
GGTCGAGATCAGTTCCCCCGAGCAGCCGGAATTCAAGCTGGCCATGCGGGACATTTCCTTCCACTCGACGCTCCTGGTGCCGTCCCGGATCGACGT
Organism: Nitrospirota bacterium; assembly: GCA_004296865.1. Classification (GTDB taxonomy): domain Bacteria; phylum Nitrospirota; class Nitrospiria; order Nitrospirales; family Nitrospiraceae; genus SCVQ01. The sequence continues at coordinate 1,693 of SCVQ01000266.1, read as the reverse complement.
GCAGAGCGAGTTCACGCTGTCGCCGCGTATGCAGGCTCGTCTCAATGCGGCGCTGGGCTATTAAGCGGCTGGCGCCGATTCGGAATCTGGAGAACAGTTGATGGCGGAACCCGTTCATGGCACCATGGGGGGCCGATGCTGAAAGCGCTCGCCAATCTTCTGAAGATCCTGAATTCCGAGACCCATCCCGGTCAGATCTCGCTGGCCTGTTGCTTGGCCATGGTCGCGGGCTTCACGCCGTTCTGGAGCTTGCACAATCTGCTGGTGCTCCTGCTTGTGTTGCTGGTCCGGGTCAATCTCTCGGCCTTCATTCTGGGGCTCACGTTCTTTTCCGGCCTCGCCTATCTGCTGGACCCGCTCTTTCACCGGATCGGGCTGGCGGCCCTGACCGCCGGTTCTCTAGAGGGGCTCTGGACCGCACTCTATAATTCGACGCTCTGGCGGATCGAACGATTCAACAACTCGATTGTGATGGGCAGCCTGCTCTTCTCACTGCTCCTGTTCCTTCCCCTGTACCTCGTATTGAATCTGGGGATCCGTCGCTACCGGGTCCATGTGCTCGCCTGGGTGGAGAAGACCCGGTTGATGCAGGTCCTGAAAGCCAGCCGGTTTTACAGTCTGTACCAGTCCGTCTCAGGGTGGGGGATCGGCGTATGACGGACGACACGAACAAAAAAGACGAGAAAGGCGGACGAGGCAAGAGGGACGAGCAGGGGAAGACAGGCTGGATCCGCTGGTGGGGTCTTGCGGCCTTCGTGGCGGTGGCGACAGCCTCGGCCGTCTTCTGGTTCGTGTTCCTCGATCACTTCGTCAAGCGGACGATCGAGCAGACCGGCACGCGGCTGGTTGGCGCCAAGGTAGAATTGGCCGCCGCCGATGTTGCGCTGTTTCCCTTGGGACTCACGCTGACCGGGCTCCAAGTCACTAACCCAGATGAACCGATGACCAATGCCGTCGAGGTCGCGCGGATCGCGATGACCCTGGATGGCCTCAATTTGATCAGGCGCAAGGTGATCATTGAAGAAATGGCCCTGGAAGGGCTGAGACTGGGCACGTCCCGCAAGACGTCGGGAGCCGTTTCGCAGCAATTCGACAAGGCCGACAAGGGATCGCTGGAGAAACTGGCCGAGACAATCAGCCTGCCTTCGTTCGAGGTCCCGGATATCAAGACGATCATGGCCGGCGCCGACCTTGAATCGGTCAAGCTGGTGGAATCTCTTCGCACCGAGATCCAGACCGAGCAAGACAACTGGAAGAAGCGTCTGGCGGACCTTCCGGACAAGGCCAAGCTGAACGACTACAAGGCCCGCATCGAACGGCTGAAGTCTTCCAGCAAAGGCGGCGTGGCGGGGATATTGGGCGCGGCGGGAGAGGTGGCGGCAATCCAGAAAGACCTGGAACGAGACCTGGCGAGCATTCAAAGCGCCAAGGCCGAGTTCGACACGAAGCTGACCTCGCTCAAACAGCGTGTCGATCAGGCCGTCAAAGCGCCGCAGGAGGACGTGAGACGTTTGCAGGAGAAATACAGCCTCTCGCCTCAGGGCCTTGCGAATATGAGCGGGGTCTTATTGGCGGGGCAAAGCGGGGCCTGGGTTCGCAAGGGGGTGGTGTGGTACGGGAAAATGCAGCCGGCCCTTGCGCGGGTCAAAGAACGGCAACAGGGGCATGAGGTGGTCAAGCCGGTCCGGGGCAA
>SCVQ01000265.1 GCA_004296865.1 Nitrospirota bacterium | reverse complement strand
ACGCCGCCGCCAGACCCTGGTCATCGCCTTCTGACAACAGGTGCAGCTGCCCGCCATCCTCAATTGTGTGTAGGGTCGAATCGATGACCGTCTGCACCTCGGAAGTGACGCCATGTCATTAAACGTGAATAAATCGGTGACGCCTTCAACAAAAGATCCGGCCGGAGAGGGGCAACAGAAGCAGGCCTCCCAGTACGCCCGCAGCCTCATCGAGGCCAGCCTGGACCCCCTGGTCACCATCAGCCCCGACGGCAAGATCACCGACGTCAACGAGGCCACGGTCAAAGTGACGGGGGTGCCACGGGAGCGACTCGTCGGCAGCGACTTTTCGAACTATTTCACGGAGCCGGAGAAGGCGCGGGAGGGTTACCGGCAGGTGTTCGCCCAGGGCTTTGTGGCGGACTACCCGCTGACCATCCGCCACCGGGACAGCAAGCTGACCGACGTGCTCTACAACGCCTCGGTCTACAAGGATGTCCGTGGCAACGTGCTGGGCGTCTTTGCCGCCGCCCGGGACATCACCGCCCAGAAGCAGGCCGAGCATGAGTTGGCCGAGCAGCGGCAACGGGAGCTCTCGCGCCTGGCAGACTTGGAACGCTTCCAGAAACTGACCGTGGGGCGCGAGTTGAAAATGATCGAGCTGAAAAAGGAAATCGGAGAACTCAAAGCACGGCTCGGCGAGGCGGTCTAACCCATGCGTACGCAGGAAGGCGTTGTCAGGATCCTGGATACTGACACAGGTTGGGACGAAGTCACCGCCCTGGAGGACACCCAACGGGCCGTCCTCAACGTCCTTGATGACTTCGGCACGGAGAAGGCCCGCCTGGAAAGCACCCAGCAAGCCGTCCTCAACATCCTCGACGATCTGAATGCAGAGAAGTCCAAACTTGAGGAAGCCAGCGCGTTGTTGAAGGGCGAAATCGAGGAGCGCAGGAAGGCCGCGGCGCAGCTCGAAGCAGTCAACAAGGAACTGGAGGCCTTCTCCTATTCCGTCTCCCATGATCTGCGGGCGCCGTTGCGGGCCATTGACGGCTTCAGCCTCGCCCTCTTGGAGGATTATACGGGACAGCTCGACGCCCAGGGGCAAGATTTTCTGCATCGCGTCCGGGCCGGGGTGCAGAAGATGGGGCAACTGATTGACGACATGCTCCAGCTCTCCCGCCTCACACGCGGCGAGATACACATCGCGCCGGTCAACCTGAGCGCCGTGGCGCGGGAGATCATCGAGGAGCAGCGGCGAAACGATCCGACCCGCCGGGTCGAGTTTCTGTGCGCGGACGGGCTCGGGGCGAGCGGGGACGGGCGATTGCTGAGGGCGGCCCTGTCCAACCTGTTGAACAACGCCTGGAAGTTCACCGGGAAACAGTCCGAGACCCGGATCGAGTTCGGCACGACGGCTACCGAGGACGGCCCAGCGTTCTTCATCCGCGACAACGGCGCCGGGTTTGACATGGCCTATGCCCACAAGCTCTTCGGCGCATTTCAGCGACTCCACCGCGCGGAGGAGTTCCCCGGCACCGGCATCGGCCTCGCTATCGTGCACCGCATCATTCACCGGCACGGGGGCCGCGTCTGGGCGGAAGGGGCTGTGGGGAAAGGCGCGGTCTTCTATTTCACCCTGCCGACCTCGGCAACCATCAGGGAGGAGACGTCATGAAGGATGACCGGGTCATTCTGCTCGTGGAAGACAATCCCGACGACGAGGCCCTGACGCTCAGGGCGCTCAAGAAACACAACATCGCGAACGGGGTCGTGGTGGTTCGGGACGGCGCGCAAGCGCTGGACTACCTGTTCAGGACCGGCGCCTGGGCCGGCCGGGATCCCACCGAACGGCCAGCGGTGGTCCTGCTGGACCTCCGGCTGCCGAAGGTGGACGGCCTCGAAGTGCTGCGCCGCCTGCGCAGCGACGACCGGACCAGGGTCATCCCAGTGGTAGTGCTCACGTCCTCGAAGGAGGAGTCCGACCTGTCGCAAAGCTACGCGCTGCACGCCAACAGCTACATCCGCAAGCCGGTGGACTTCGCGCAATTCGCCGAGGCCGTCCGGCAACTCGGACTCTACTGGCTGGTGCTCAACGAGCCCCCGCCGTACTCGTGAGGCTGCCGATGGAGACGCCGCTTCACGTCCTGATCGTCGAGGACGACGAGAACGATGCGCGGCTGATGCTGCAGGTGTTGCGGGAGGGCGGCTATGCGCCCTCGTCGCTCCGGGTGGAAACCGCCCAGGCCCTCGCCGTGGCGCTGGAGACCGAACTCTGGGACATCGTGCTGTGCGATTACACCCTGCCGCAGTACAGCGGCGCAGACGCCCTGGCGCTGGTCCGCGCGCGCAAACCCGACCTTCCGGTCATCTTCGTCACGGGGACGGTCGGCGAAGAAATCGTGGTCCACCTCATCAAGGCAGGCGCCTGTGACTACGTCTTGAAAGACCATCTGGCCAGACTGCCGATAGCCGTGGAACAAGCCCTGCGCGAGGCGGCCGAGCGACGCGTACATGAAGAGACTCAACGGGTGCTGCACAACACCGCCAGACAATTGGGCGGTATCATGGAAGCCGTCATGGATGCGATCTTCGAGATCGATACGGCCGGGACCATCCTGCTCGCCAACGAGGCCGCGCATCGCCTGTTCGGCTGGCCGCCGGGCACGTTGCTTAACCAGCCGTTCTCGGTGATCGTTCCTCCGGAGCATCGGGAACAATATGTAGCCGGACTCCAGCAGTTTCTCGAAACCGGCGAGAGCGCCGTCATTGGTCGAGTCACAGAGGTCACGGGCCTCCGCCGCGACGGCACAAGGGTGTGCTGCGAGATCTCGGCGTCATCCTTGACGCATAACAGCGGCGAGCAGCGCCTCGTCGGGATTCTCCGCGACATCACCGGGCGCAAGCGGATGGAGGATGACTTGAAGGAGAGCAACGACATGCTCGCCGCCGTGATTGACAGCGCGCCGGTCGCCATCGTCTCTCTTGACAACGGCTACCATGTGACACGATGGAATCACGCCGCCGAGCGAATGTTCGGCTGGACGAAAGATGAGGTCTTAGGCCATCCCTACCGCCTCGTACCGGAGGATCGCCGGGAGGAGTTCCGCGATATCACCGAGCGTATGTTCCGAAACGAAATCGTCACCGGCTTCGAGACCCAATGCCTCCACAAGGATGGGCATCTGTGGGACGTCAACCTTTCGGTCGCACCGCAACGTAACGCCCAGGGGAACATCAGCGGGTTGACGGGCATCATCTTGGACGTGACGGAACAGCATGCGATGGAGCAGCATGCCCACCGGATGGAGCACCTGGCCCTGCTCGGTCAGTTGCTGGGCGGGATCGCGCACGAGATCAAGAACCCTCTGTTCATCCTGACCGGCTCCTTGCAACTGCTGAACGAACGGCTGACCACCAAGGAATACGACAAGCTCCAGGGCGACCTCGACAGGATGGAGAAGGCCAGCAAGCGCATGACGCAGACCATCCAACAGTTCCTCGCACTGGCGCGGCCGGTTCCACCGGCACAGGTGCCTTGCGCGGTGCAGGTCATACTTCAGCAGACCCTGGACTTCCTGGGCCATGAACTCCTCACGAAGCAGATCCGTGTGGAGGCCAACCTCAAGCCGGATCTCCCTTCTATCAAGGGCGATCCGAGGCTGCTCCAGGAGATCTTTCTCAACCTCATCATGAACGCGGTCCAGGCCATGAGCGCGGTGCATGGTCGGGGGACGCTTACGTTGTCGGCTACGCGGGTGACCGACGCGGAGAGCGCCGTGTTTCCGAGTCCCCACGTCGTCGCGTTTGAGGAAGAGGGACACGGCAACACGGAGAAGGGACGACGAGGTAAAACTGAGGGCACGGCGTCACCCCCCTCTGAGGGGGAAGGCAAGGGAGGGGGGGATTGGATCGAGGTCAGGATTCAGGACGACGGACCGGGCATTCCGCCGGAACATCGGACAAAGCTGTTCGAGCCGTTCTTTACGACCAAACCCGCCGAGCAGGGCACGGGCCTTGGGCTCTGGACGGTGCGGACGATCGTCATGGCGATGAAGGGAACGGTGGAGGTTGAAACCGAGGTGGGCAAGGGCTCGACGTTTATCGTGAGCTTGCCCATCGAGCCTCGGTCGGACGGGGGCGTCGATCCGGGAGGGTGACCAATAGACGAAACTTCTTTTCTTTCCTGT
>SCVQ01000264.1 GCA_004296865.1 Nitrospirota bacterium | reverse complement strand
GTGTGCTCTTCCGATCTTCTTGCGGGCCATCGCAGGGCTGGTGACATGGTTCCTCGCAAGGTTGTGCATGTGATTACGCGATTGGATCGGGGCGGGTCGGCACAGAACACGTTGCTCACGGCCATCGGACACGACCGGACCCGTTTCGAACCGCTGGTGGTGGCCGGCCGCGCCGGCCGGTGGGATGATCAAGGAGGGGACCAGGCAACCGACCAGAGTCGGCGACGTCTGGAATTGGCCGGGATCCGGTGCCTGCTCGTTCCGACATTGACGCGCGAAGTCCACCCGATCAAGGACCTGGCAACTCTTCGCGCCCTCATCAAGACACTGCGCCGGGAGAAACCGGCCATTGTCCATACGCATACGTCCAAGGCCGGGTTTCTCGGGCGGATTGCCGCGAAGATTGCGGGGAGCCCCGTACTCATTCACACCCCTCACGGACATGTCTTTTACGGTCATTTCGGCCGTCTTACTTCCTGGATGTTTCTGCAAATAGAGCGGAGGCTCGCCCGGATCACAACTCACATGATTGCGTTGACGGAGGCGGAGCGGCAGGAACATCTTGCTCGCCGAGTCGGTCGGGCGGACGGATTCACGGTGGTACCCAGCGGGATCGATCTGGAGCGATTCAGGTGCATGGTCGGCCTGTTCGGTCGGCGTCCGCAAGACATCACCTGCCCGCCGGATGCGATCGTGGTGGGGTCGGTGGGGTGGCTGACCGAGGTCAAGGGGCACCGGTTTCTGATTGAGGCCCTTGCCCGGTTGAAGCCGCATCATCCAAGACTCCACGTCTTGATTGTAGGGAGCGGCAGGTTGCGGGAGGAGTATGCAGCCTTGGCGGGAAGGTTGGGGGTGGGAGAGGCGGTGCATTTGATCGGGGAACGGCAGGATGTGCCGGACTGTCTGGCTGCCATGGATTTCTTCGTGTTGCCTTCGCTCAACGAGGGGATGGGTCGGGCGTTGGTCGAAGCGATGGCGGCGGGGCGGCCGGTGGTTGCATCGAAAGTCGGAGGCGTACCTGCGATCGTGGAGGACCGGCGTACGGGGCTCTTGGTGCCGCCGGGTGATCCTGTCGCACTGGCTGCGGCAATCGATGAATTGCTCCGGCGGCCGGATTTAGCCAAAGCCTTGGGTATTGCTGCCAGCGAGAGCATTGGGCTGCGGTTTGGGGCCCAGGCAATGGTCCGAGCGGTGGAAGCCGTGTACGAAACGGCTTTAGCCAAGGCGGGGATGTCGTGAGCGGTCCATTCCAAAGCAGTAGATGCTTGTCCGGTCTCGCGTGGGTCGTGATGGGGGCGGCGGTCTGGGGACTGGCCGGCCAAGCGCAAGCGATTGGTGCGAGCGAGGCGGAACCGGAGTTCCGTCCGTTGGTGGCCGCGTTTCACGTGCACAGTACGGTGAGCACCGGCACCCTGAGTCTGGATGAGCTGGCCGAGCGGGCCGAGCGGTTGGGGATCGACGCAGTCGTGTTAACCGATAATTTTGTTCTACGGTATGAGTATGGGTTGTTCCCTCTGCGCGGATCGCTTCGGCGGACGTTCTCGCTCCCGTCCGTTCTCGACTATGGGTTGGAGCGATACTTCGCGGATGTGGCTGCTGCTCAGGCGCGTCATCCCAAGGTGTTGTTGGTTCCCGGAGTCGAGGTCGTGCCGCACTACTTCTGGACCGGCTCCCTGGTTGACCGCAACCTGACCATGCACAATTCACAGAAAAATATGCTGGTGTTCGGCCTGTCGCGTCCGGAGGACTATGCAGCCTTGCCGGTCAATGGCAATCAGGCGTCCTACCACTATGGATGGAACAGCCTGTGGAATCTGGCCCCGGCGGTCCTGTTCATTCCGGCCGTCTGGCTGTGGCGTCGGCGCACGGTTCGAACCGTGCGCGTGGGGGTGACGGCCTATCGGGAGACGAGG
>SCVQ01000263.1 GCA_004296865.1 Nitrospirota bacterium | reverse complement strand
GAGCCGCAGGGGCAGGGGTCGTTGCGGCCGACTTTGTCCTCGGCTCGGTGCGCGGTCTGCGGCGCAACCGGTTCGTCCCCACGGTTGAGGGTCATCCGAACCGGCGGTTGAGGTAGGGGCGGCGGGGGCGGGGCTTCGCCCTTGACGGCTTGCACGCGGAAGAGCCGCTCCAGTGCGTCGGCCTTGATGCGTTCCATCATGGCCGAGAACATGTCGAAGCCTTCCCGTTTGTATTCGAGCAGAGGGTCTTTCTGTCCATACCCGCGCAAGCCGATGCCGTCCCGGAGCTGATCCATGGCCAGCAGGTGGTCTTTCCAGTGATGGTCGATCACCTGCAGGAGCAGCATCTTTTCCAGATACCGCAGCAGCTCCGTGCTGAGGGCCTGTTCCTTCTGCTTGTAGGCGTGCCGAATCCGCTCCTGCAATTCTTCCCGCAGCGCATCCCGACCTAGGTTGTGCAGATCGTCCAGGCTGCCCGCGTGCTGGGTGAAGTCCGGCCCGAACTGCACGTGCAACGCTTCTACGAGGCCTTTGAAGTCCCATTCCTCCGGGTACTGCTCGGAGGGGCAATAGACGTCCACCAACGCATCCGCCACTTCCGCCATCATCTGCTGGACTTCGTCGGTGATGTCCTCTCCGGAGAGGACGGCGCGCCGGTGCTGGTAGATGACCTCGCGCTGCTTGTTCATGACGTCGTCGTATTCGAGGAGCTGCTTGCGGATGTCGAAGTTGTGCGCCTCCACCTTCTTCTGCGCGTTCTCGATCGCACGGGTGACCATGCCGTGTTCGATGGGCACGCCTTCCTCCATGCCCAGTTTGAGCATGAGATTCGAGATGCGTTCGGAGGCGAAGATGCGCAGGAGGTCGTCTTCCAGGGAGAGGAAAAAACGGGACGAGCCGGGGTCCCCCTGTCGGCCCGCGCGGCCACGGAGCTGATTGTCGATGCGCCGGCTCTCGTGCCGTTCGGTTCCGAGGATGTGCAGGCCGCCCAGTGCGAGCACCGCCTGCTTGTCCTTTTCGCAGTCGGCTTTGATTTCCTCGTAGAGGGATTTTTTGCGGTCTTCCGGCAGCTCTTCGCCCTGGTAGAGGAGCTGTTTGAACTGAAAATCCGGGTTGCCGCCCAACAGAATGTCGGTGCCGCGGCCCGCCATGTTCGTGGCGATCGTGACGGCGTCCTTGTGCCCGGCTTGCGCGATGATCTCGGCTTCCTTCTCGTGGTGCTTGGCGTTCAGAACGTTGTGCTTGATCCCGTGCCGCTTGAGATGCCCTGCGAGGCGCTCCGACTTTTCGATCGAGATCGTGCCGACCAGAACCGGCTGCCCGCGCTCGTGGCAGTCTTTGATCTCTTCCACGATCGCCTCGAACTTTTCCTTTTCAGTCCGGTAGATGACGTCGGCATGGTCCTTGCGGATCATGGTCCGGTTGGTCGGGATCACGTTCACGTCGAGGTTGTAGATCTTGGCGAACTCGCCGGCTTCCGTGTCGGCCGTGCCGGTCATGCCGGCCAGTTTGACGTACATGCGGAAATAGTTCTGGAAGGTGACCGAGGCCAGCGTCTGGTTCTCGTTGGCGATCTTGACCCCTTCCTTCGCCTCCACCGCCTGGTGCAGCCCGTCGCTCCAGCGGCGTCCGGGCATCAGGCGGCCGGTAAACTCATCCACGATGATGACCTCGCCGTCCTTGACGACGTAGTCCACGTCCCGTTTGTAGATGGCGTAGGCCAGGAGGGCCTTGACGACGTGGTGGACCAGGTCCATGTGGGCGACGTCGTAGAGGTTGTCCACGCCCAGCAGCTTCTCGACGCGCACGTTGCCCTCGTCGGTCAGGGCGGCGGTCTTGGTCTTCTCCTCGATCGTATAGTCCCGCTCGATCTTGAGTTGCGGGATGATTGCGTTGATCCGGTAATAGAGGTCGGTGGTCTCGTCCGTGGGGCCCGATATGATCAGCGGCGTGCGGGCCTCGTCGATCAGGATGCTGTCCACTTCGTCCACGATCGCAAAGTTCAGTTCCCGCTGCACGCACTGGCTGATGTCGCTGACGATCAGGTTGTCCCGCAGGTAATCGAAGCCGAACTCGTTGTTGGTGCCGTAGGTGATGTCGGCCCGGTAGGCCTCGGTACGCGTGCAAGGCCGCAGGTGTTGGAGGCGCCGGTCCGCCGGTTCGTACGTGGGATCGAACAGGAACGATGCGTCGTGCTGGATGATGCCCACCGAGAGGCCAAGCGAGTGATAGAGCGGGGCCATCCACTGCGCGTCCCGCTTGGCCAGGTAGTCGTTGACTGTGACCAGGTGCGCGCCTTTGCCGGTGAGCGCGTTCAGATAGAGCGGGAGCGTGGCGACCAGGGTCTTGCCCTCGCCGGTCTTCATCTCGGCGATCTTGCCCTGGTGGAGGACCATGCCGCCCAAGAGCTGCACGTCGAAGTGCCGCATGTTCAAGATTCGCTTGGAGGCTTCCCGGCAGACCGCAAAGGCTTCGGGCAGCAGATTGTCCAGGGGTTCGCCTTGCTCGATCCGCTTGCGAAACTCCAGGGACTTGTCGCTGATGGCCTGGTCCGACAGGGGGGCGATGGTCGTTTCCAAGGCGTTAATGCGGGCCACGATTGGCCGAAGACTGTTAATCTCGCGGTCGTTTTTGCTGCCGAAAATCAGATTCAGAATGCGTGCGAGCATTGGTGCTAACCCATTCAGACTAAAGACATATTTTCAACGAACATGAGTCAGTATACAGGAATTTCGACTGGAATCCTACAGGAAAAGCCGCAGTGCTTCTCAGCTTGACATGGATTGCCTATCCCGCTACCATTGCCGGCGATATCCCTATGCGTAGAGTCCTTCAACAGTCTGTCGCCGTCGGCCTCACGGTCTGCCTGCTGCTCCTCAGCGGGGCGGTCTATGTCCAGGCCTTGGACCATGCGGCGCACCACGCTCATCACCAGGCCGCCACCCATGCGAGCGTCCTCTGCTCGTGGCTCTGCGCCGCAGGGCAGAGTCTGGAAGGCGTGGCCTTCGATTTTCAGGCTTATGTCGGGCTGCTGGCCCTTGCAGTTCTTGTTGTCAATCAGCAACCCCACACGCTACGGCTTTCTTCTCCCGCGACCCGCGGCCCTCCTGTCTCCATCTAAGCGGAACTCAACCAGCCGTCAGCCATCAGTTGTCAGCCTTGAGGCTGGACGCTGTGCGCGAGTTGCTACACTCCGACGGGTGAATGCTATGAATTCCAAGCGATGGAGACCAAGACTTTATGCTGCCGCGTATTATCCACGGACTCGTGCTGTTTTTGATCGTGATGGGGTTGAATGTGTCGATGGCGCTGCGGGCCGAAGCGGCCTGCGGGAGCGTGAGTTGCTTTGTCGTGATCGGGTCTCAGCAGCAGATTCCGCAGAAGGGGCTGCTCACGATGAATATCGTGTATGGCCTCACCCCGCAGCGGCTGCTGGGCGGGACGTCCGGCGTGATTCCGGCCGTCGATCAGGACCAGCGCCAGCTGATCCTGGACCATCATAAGGAGGTTCGCACGATCACCCAGACCGCCACGCTGGACCTGAACTACGGCCTGACCGATCAGTTTGGGATCGAGGTGACCTTGCCCTACCTGGCGCGGACGCACCATCACCAGGACGGACTCGGAGAAGCTAATGGTGGAGACGGCACACCGATCGGGTTTTCGGATAACGGCATCGGCGATTTGCGCATCACGGCCAAGTACAATGTGCTCCCCACGCTCAGGAGCACGGTGGTGACGGGGTTCGGCGTGGAACTGCCGACCGGCAAGTACAACTCGCGAGACACGAGCAATTTGGTGATGGAGGCGCCGGCACAGCTTGGGCGTGGCCAGGCCGGTTTGATTGGATCGGTCTATCAGGCCTATGAGTTGATCCCGCACCGGCTGAACCAGTTCTCCTTTGCCAGCTATCGGCATACGTTTCGGAACAACGCCGGGTACCAGTTTGGGGATGAATATTTGCTGAACGCGGGTTTTAATCTTGTGACGGTTCCCTGGCTGGTGCTGACGAGCCAGGTCAACTACCGCTACCTGACCCATGACAACATGAGCGCATCCCTCTGGCGCTCCGCCGTCCCGAGCGATGCTCCGGATTATCCCGGCGAACCGGTCGCTCTCGACCGGCTCATCCGGGACCGGCGGGTGCCCAGCACCGGCTCGACCTACCTGGCCTACACGCCGGGTTTTCAGATCAACGTCAACGATACGACCTCGTTCTATTTCTTTTCACAAATTCCGGTGGCCCGCGATGCCAACAACAATCTAGCGCAGGAAGTGAGCTTCACCTTCGGGCTCACCAAGTATTTTCAACCCTTCGGTGCGACGAGTCCAAGTCCCCAGAGCTGAAGCTGAGGAGGAAGATGATGAACGTGCAGTCGATCACGAAGATGATGGGTTTGGCGGTGCTGGTCCTGGCCCTGTTCGGACAGGTGGATCGTGCGGCCTGGGGCATGGGGGCCAGGCCGCCGGTCGTCGGGACCGAGGCCGCGGAGTTCAGCCTGGTCGATCTTGCCGGCAAGCAACACAGCCTGAGTGAATATCGGGGCAAGGTCGTCTTGCTCAATTTTTGGGCGACGTGGTGCAAGCCCTGCACGACCGAAATGCCGGCCATGCAGGCGACCTACGACAAGATGCGTGAGGACGGGTTCGTGGTGCTGGCCGTCAACGAGCTGGAGGATGAGGCGAAGGTCCGCGAGCACATCCGCCAGTATGGCCACACGTTTCCGGTCCTGATGGATCGAGACAACCATGTGGCGAACATGTACGGCGTCTTCGGCCTTCCGGTGAGCGTGTTCATCGATCAGCAGGGCGTCGTCCGGGAGTACATCAAGGGCGGTTTGCTGACCGAACAGAAGATCAACGAGGTTGTGGCCCGCATCAAGACTCAGACGGAACTTCGGACTGCGGCGAACCGTTGATTTGGTGCTCCGTGCCGTTTATAGTCCTGGCGTCATGACTACCAGCCTGCGCTGGGCTACGAGGGCTTGCATCGGCGGGGCGCTTTTCGGCCTCTCCCCGCTTCTCGCCGGTACCCTCACGAGTCCTCCCTTGGATTTGGCCTCGGCCGCGCCGGCTCAGCCAGCGCCGGCCAATCCCTCGAAGCCGCACTACGATCAGGGCGTCGCGCTCTTTCGGGAAGGGAAGTATACCGAGGCCGCCGAGGCCTTGAAGAAAGCGATCGACCTCGATCCCCGGTCGGCCGAATCCCATCATCTCCTCGGCCTGGTCTACTCCCAGGGGATGAAACAGCCGGGTGAGGCTGTTGCCGAGCTCGCCGAGGCGATTCAGATCAACCCCAATTTTTCGCAGGCCCATTACGATCTGGGACGTCTCTACGAGACCCAGGACAAAGTGGCCGAGGCCGAGCAGTCCTTGAAGCGAGCCATCGAGCTGGCGCCCCGTTCCGAGGAGGCGCGGCTGGCCCTGGCCAATCTCTATGCGCGGCGCCGGCTCATCGGCCAAGCGGTGCAGGTCTATCGCGATCTGCTGGCCCTCGAGCCGGACCACCGGGACGCGCTCTACGGACTCGGCTATCTCTCCGACGGCCAAGGCAAGACGGCTCAAGCTCGCGAGGTGCTGGAGCGGCTCACCAAGGCCTATCCCCGTCATGCGGACGGCTGGTATTTGCTGGGGCGGATCGCGGAGAAGGACAACCGGCTTGCGGACGCGACGTCCTGCTACCGCCTGGCCATCGCGGCCAAGCCGGATCTTGTCGATGCGCATTACAACCTGGGCTTCATTTACCGGAGCGGGGGCAAGCAGGACGAAGCCGCGCAGCAGTTTAAGGAAGTCATCCGGCTGAAGCCGGAATATGCCGAGGCCCACATGAACCTGGGGGTCGTCTACACCAGCCTTGGCAAGTTGGAGGAGGCGGAGCGGGAGTATGAGGCCGCGCTGGCGTTGAAGCCGGCCCTGGTGGAGGCGCAGTACAACCTGGGCGTGTTCTATGAGTTGCATCAGAAGGATCTGGGCAAGGCGCTGGCCCACTACCGCAAATACCTGGAGCTGGGCGGGAAGGATGAGCGGGTGGAGCGGATCGTGCGCCAGGTGACGAAGTAAGACGCAATCAGCACGAAGCAACCCTACGATCCACGTCTGTACGGGAGATGCGGGTGGCGCTGCGGTTAGCGTCTCCGTCTGGAGCGGAAGGATTTGTAGGGAGTCACGCTTCGGCTTTGCCGCCAGGACAGGCAGGACCCGGCGCACCAGTACGGCGCGTTCCAGTAAGAAAACGGTCCGCCCCAATAGGGTCCTGAGAAAGGCATCCAGTAGGGGCTCCAGTAGGGTCCCATTGCCGATAGGTAGGAGGGGCCTGCAGCGGTCGGCCCGGTCCACACTTTCAGGTGCTTGATCTCTAGCGTCGGGTAGACGTACTCGACCTCGTCCAAGGGAAGCGTCGTGACGCCGGTGACTTCGCCCACGATCGTCACCCGCGTTCCTTCCGGCAGGGTGGCTGGATCCAAAAATTCTTCCTGCATGGCCAAGAATCGGCCTTCCGATGCCGTCAGATCGGTTCCAGGCTCATGCGAATTGTCCAGCGGAAGTTGCAAGATTTCGATACGCGTCCCGGCTTTCAATCGCTTGGCGGACAGCACCTCGCCACCCAGCACCACGAGACGGCCCTGGTAGGAGTCGGGGGATTCCTTGAGTTGGCGGAAGGTCAAGGTCCGGTCAAGCTGTTGCTGGAAAGCCGCGGGGATGACGGTGGAGCTCGCGCAGCCCGGGAGGAACGTCGCAGTCACCAGGCAGGCGAGAAATGCGAGCTGGGTATTGCGCATAGACTCATTATAACAGAGGCATCTCGTGGGGCTTTGGATTATAATGGGGCTCTCGCATCGAGGCGGCGAGAGACGAAGGGAGTTGGCGGATGAAGCATCGTAAAAAGCGTTGGGGACTGCGAGCGCTGGCGGTCGTTGCGGCTATAACAGTCATGGTCGCATTTGGGTGGGGGCTGTCCACGGGACAGGCGGCGACGGCACTCAAGGGGAAATTTCAGGAGTTGAAGGAACCGTCCACGCATGTCCCCGGCAAGGTCAAGCTGACGGAGTTTGCGGATTTCTACTGCCCGCATTGCCACCGCTTCGAGCAGGAAGCCATCCCGCTCTTGAAAACGGAGTTCGGGGACCGGCTCGAGGTCACGATGGTGGGTTTCCCCGTGATGCCGGGGAAGTTGCCGACTGCGTTTGAAATGTATGAACAGGCCAAGGCGATGGGGAAAGGCGATGACATGCGGCGGGTCCTCTTCCGCGCGATCCACAAGGACCGGGTGCAAATTTTCGACCGGTTGATCCGCGAGTCGTATATCAAGGAAGTGGGGCTGGACGTGGCCGCGTTCGAGGCCGGATTGGCCGGCGGCAAGCCGGTGAAGGCGCTGGAGGCCGGCAAGGCCTGGGGCCTGCGCGTCAACGTGCAGCAGACGCCGACCGTGCTGCTGGACGGCAACATCAAGGTGGAAGCGATCGACCCGGAGAATCTGAAGACCGTCATCCACAGCATCCTGTCCGCCGATGGCAAGAAGTAGGATGTCCAGGTTGTGAGAGCCAGAGCTGCCTACGCCGTTGCCGTCTCGCTGGCGCTGCTCGTGGGATTCTGTCTTGGACAGGCCGGTGCTACGGAGCGCCCGTCTCAGAATTCGATCCCCATTCCCTCCGACTTGCAAGCCCAGGTGAAGGGCACCGCCGCCAAAGTCATCCCCGCCGTCGTGAACATCGCCACGACGATGCTCGTGCGCGACCAGGCCTTCAGCGACGAGGGCCTGCCGTTCGGCCTCTTTCCGGAGTTGCCGCCGCACCGGCAAGTCGGGCAGGGGTCCGGCGTCATCGTGTCGTCGGACGGCTACATCATCACCAACAACCATGTCATCGCCGATGCCGTGACGGTGGACGTGCTGCTGGCGGACCGGCGGCAGTTCAAGGGACGTGTGGTGGCCACCGATCCCAAGACGGACGTGGCGGTGGTCAAGATCCAGGCCGCCGGCCTGCCGACCGTGTCCTGGGGGGACTCGACCCAATTGACGGTGGGCGATTTCGTGCTCGCGATCGGGAACCCCATGGGGCTCAACCAGACGGTGACCTTCGGCATCGTCAGCGCGGTTGGGCGGGCGGATGTGGGCGTGGCCGACTACGAAGACTTTATCCAGATGGACGCCCCGATCAATCCCGGCAATTCGGGCGGCGCGCTGGTCAACGTCAAAGGCGAGTTGGTCGGGATCAACACCGCCATCGCCAGCACCACCGGCGGCAGCGTGGGCGTGGGGTTCGCGATTCCGAGCAACATGGCCAGGGCGGCCATGCAGAGCTTGCTGAAGACGGGCCGGGTCGTCCGCGGATTTCTCGGTGCATCCACCCAAGACGTGACGCCGGCGCTGGGAAAACTGTTCAGGCTGCCCGATGTGAAGGGGGCCATCATCACGGATTTGATGGCGAAGGGCTCGGCCGAGAAAGCCGGGCTCAAGCGGGGCGACGTGGTGGTGCGGTTCGACGGCAGGGACGTGATGGACGCCGGCCGCTTGCGCAATTGGATCGCCGGCGCGTCGATTGGCAGCCGCCACCGTCTGGACCTCATCCGGGACGGCAAGCCGACGCAGGTGGAATTGCTGGTGCAGGAAGCGCCGCGCGAGCGCGTCCGCCGGCCGTCGGCGTCCAAGGCGGCGATGCCGGGGCATCCGCTGGGCGGGCTCATGGTCGATGAGATCACTCCCGCCGTGGCCAGCCAGCTCGGGTTGACGTCGACCAGCGGTGTGGTGGTGGCGGGGGTCGAGGAAGGCAGCCTGGCCGAGGTGGCCGGCCTCATGACCGGTGACGTGATCCTGGAAGTCAACCGCCATCCGGTGACCGGCCTCCCGCTCTTTCAGCGGCTTGTGGAGCCGCTGAAGAACAAGGAACTGACCCTCCTGCTCGTGAACCGCCAGGGCACGTTCATGTACGTGCCGATCGAAGGGGAGTAGGAGGTGCGAGCATGGTTGGGCAGCCTCCTGTGCTCGCAGAGCGCGCACGCTCGGAAGGTGCTCGCCCGATGCGCGCAGTGGGAGACTGCTCAGCCATGCTCGCAGGAGGGTAGGCGCTGGTAGAATCAAGGCACCTTGGCGCTCCATCCGAAGCGTATGAGCGGCATGAGTTTCCGCGATGTCTAAGAAATCGATAAAGAAGCGGCATAAGATATCATTCCCGGCTTTCCGACTCTTTCCTATCCATGACTACCTTGGGGTAGATCTCCTCAGGCTCATGTCTCTTGCTGATGACATGGGTTTTGTTGCTGATTGGATGCACGGACATAAGCATACCCCTCGCAAAGAATATGCGGTGAAGATAGACAATATGCGAGCCTCATTTCAGCACCGGTTGTGGATGGCATTC
>SCVQ01000262.1 GCA_004296865.1 Nitrospirota bacterium | reverse complement strand
CCGCGCAGCTTCATAACCGGCACGACGCATCCATCCAATCGACCGGCACGCGGTTCGGCGATCTGATCGGCCACAGCCCCGTGATGCGCGATCTCTTCGAGATGATCCGCCTGGTAGCCGATAGCCATGCGACCGTCTTGCTCCAAGGCGAGAGCGGGACGGGAAAAGAACGGGTGGCGCGGTCGATCCACAATCTGAGCTACCGACGGGAGAAACCCTTCGTCGTGGTGGACTGCGCGTCACTGCCGGAAAGCTTGCTGGAGAGCGAGCTATTCGGACACATGCGGGGTGCCTTCACCGGCGCCCTCTCCACCAGGCGAGGCCTGTTCGAGGAAGCCGACGGCGGCACGATCTTCCTGGACGAGATCGCCGACACGAGCCCACACTTTCAGTCCAAGCTGCTCCGAGTCCTCCAGGAAGGCGAGATCAAACCGGTGGGCAGCAGCCGCTCGATCAAGGTGGATGTGCGGATCATTTCCGCGACCAACAAGAACCTCCTGGAATTGGTCAAGAGCAAAGCGTTCAGGGAAGACCTCTACTACCGTCTTGCGGTTCTCCCCTTGGTCCTGCCTCCGTTGCGCGACCGGCGCGAAGACATCCCCCTTCTGGTCCAACACTTCGTGGCGGCCTCTTCAAAACGGCATCGGAAGGCGCCGCCGGTTGTCACCCCTGAGGCCATGGAGGCGCTGACGGAAGCCCCCTGGCCCGGCAATATCCGAGAGTTGGAACACACGATCGAGCGGGTCGTCGTCACCGCTCAGGGAACCCAGCTCACGCGCCAGGATTTTCCGGGAACCTCCGAGACCGTGCCGGCCCGGACGGCCGACATCGATCTCCGTAGCGTGGCACGAAATGCGGCGCAAGTCGCCGAACGAGCCCGCATCCTGGAGGCCCTCCGTCAAACCTCCGGGAAAAAGACCCGCGCCGCCCGCGCGCTGAAAATAAGCCGCGCCAGTCTCTACAACAAATTGCGTGCTTATGGGATCGACTAATGTCCATCTGCCCCATATCGCTACAATCGCTCGACAAATCTGTCCAATGTAATGGACATCGCAACCTCTTGAACTATCAAGATACGCTTTGCTTGGCTGTCTCCACTGTCCAATCAGGTGGAAACAGGCCTCAACGAGAAAAACTTGATAGATTTTACGTCTGCTTCAAAGCTGCTGTTATTAAAAGTAAATTTGTCATTGGTGCCTTCTCGTGAGCTGGCATATCACTTGCGTTTGCCTGGGCCGCTGACGGAAGGCGGGGTACTAGGACCGGCCTCCGAACGACCCTGACCTGTCTTCACAGAAGGGCCTTCCGTCGGCATTTTTCACTTTCACGTTTTTGTCTGTTTTGTACAGGAACGTAACCGGAAGGAGGGTTTACAAGGAAAGATGGACGATGCAAAACTCGACTATGAATTTCAGTCAGCCGTTCGGTCGAGCGGCTGTGTGCGTTCACAGAAAGGAGGCCGTGTTATGAGGTTGTTGAAGTCTACCCGCAGGCGACAAGCCACTCGCGTGGCGGTCGGTCTGCAAGCAGTGCTTCTGGCGAGTAGCCTGGTGGCCTCGCCGAGCCTGTTCGCGGCTGGAACAGAGGCGTCGCATCAGCATCATGCGACCCCCGTCTCCGGCCCTGTCGCCGGTGCCACCTGGCAGGAATCCCTGAAGGCTCAGACGAAAGTCGAGGAGGCCCTTGAGGGGCGCGCCGGCCGCTCCGAAGTAATCGAGATGCAGCACAATCGGCTCATGCGCAAGATGGATGAGCAGATGGCGCAGGATGCCCAGGCGCATCAGACATCCGGCATGTTCAACGGCATGTCCACGATGCATCAGTACATGGGCCAGGACGGGTCCAGCTTCCTGCTGATGTCGGACAACAAGGTCGAACCGGTCTCGATGGCCGGCGGCAAGTGTCCGGCCGGCGCGCCGACCAAGCACTACGACGTGTCCATGATCAACGTCGAAATCACGCTGAACCGGTGGCAGGACTACTATCCCGGCTATATGTACGCGCTGAGCGGCAACATCGACAAGGTCCGGGCGGAAGAGGCCAGGAACAAGGCCGCACGCGAAAAGGAAGGGTTCGACCCCGGCGCGGTGAGCACCGGCCTCCAAGGCGACATCATTCAGCCGCTGGCGATCCGAGCCAATCAGGGCGATTGCGTGAAGATTACGCTGCGCAACAAAATGGTGGATGAAGCGGGCAGCCTGCATATCCAGTCCGCCGCCATGATCATCAGCACCACCGGGAAAGCGGCGACAACCACGAATCCGGATTCCGTCGTGGAACCCGGCAAGTCGGTGGAGATGGAATGGTACATCCGCCCCGACACGCAGGAAGGCGTGCGGCAGTTCCACTCCTACAGCCACGATCGTGAGCTGACGGTGCTGGGCCTGTTCGGCGCGTTCATCGTCGAGCCGAAGGGGTCCACGTACCTGGAACCGCTCGGCACCGGCCCAGCGACAGCCGCCAACAGCGGCTGGCAGGTGATGATCGACAACGGGTCCGGGCCCGACTTCCGCGAGCACGTGATCTTCTATCACGAGATCGGGGACGAGGCGTTCCGCCCGTTGAACAAGAAGGGCGACTTCCTCCCGCAGCGCGATCCGCTGACCGACGCCTATCGGCCGGGCGGCCGCGCGATCAACTACCGCAGCGAGCCCTTCGGCATCGACGAGATGCACTTACAGCATGAGTACTTCGGCTTCGAGGATGAGTCGCTGGCCTACAGCGCCTATACCTTCGGTGACACGCCGACGACGATTCCGCGCGGTTACCTGGGCGATCCGACCAAGTGGCGCATCGTGCACGGCGGATCCGAGGTGTTCCACTCCCACCATCCGCACAGCGGGTCCATCCGCTGGCAGCGAAGCCCACGCGCGTCGGATCAGGACTTCTGGGCTGCGGGAGCGGACGGGCCGATCAAGTACCCGGTCGTACGGACGAAGTCGGACCGGGTGGACGTGGAAGTGATCGGGCCCTCTGAGGCGCTCGACCTGGAGGCCGAGGGTGGCGCGGGCCAGTCTCAGCACTTGGCCGGCGAATTCCTCTTCCATTGCCACGTGGCGCATCACTATGTGGCGGGCATGTGGGGCTACGGCCGTGTGTACAACACGCTGCAGGTCGGCCAGGGGCACACCGACACGATGCCGGACATGCGGGAGTTGCCGGACCGGCAGGGTCGCATGAAGATCGGCGTGTCCTCCGACAAGTTGATCGGCACGACCGTAGATTGGTTCGGGAAGAAGTTCAAGATCGTGGACCGGAAACAGAAGACCAACTGGAAGGCCGACCCGGCCATCGTGAACGTCAAGGACTGGGTCGAGATGTACCTGCCGGCGCAGGGCAAGCCTGGCCACACGGACGACGAGAAGGGCCAGATCATGTCCTACGACGCGACCGTCTGGGACTGGAAATGGGACGGCGATGTCGCCAGGGGCGAGCGGGAGAGCACGGCCAAGAACCCGAAGTACCCGGCGGCGGACAAGTGGTCGGACAGCACCAGGCCGGCGATTCTCTTTGAACCGCTGACGGGCAAGATGTCCTGGCCGCTGTTCAAACCGCACTTCGGCAAGCGTGTGCCGTTCTCCGCGAACCACAGCGGGGCGCCGTGGCTGGAGCCGATCCACCAGGATGAGAACGGCGAGCGGACCAGCGAGCCGGCCAAGCCTGGCGAGCAGGGCCGCTGGAGCCTCTGCCCGGACAATGCGAACCAGAAGTTCTACAACATCAAGTTCCTCCGGATGCCCATTACCCTGTCCAAGAAGCAGGGGAAGGAACCGGCGATCACGGACAAAGACGGCCTGATCTATGTGTTGGCCGAAGAAGAGAAGCTGGTCAGGGCCAACGATGATCTGAAGTACCCGCTCGTGATCCGCGCAAACGTGTACGATTGCGTGGATTCGATTCTCACCAGCGAGTGGGACGACGACGACTTCACCAACTTCCAGTCGTCCAAGATCAACATCCATCCCCACTTCTTCCAATTCGACACGGGGAACTCGGATGGCGTGATCTCGGGCTTCGAGTACGAGATGTCGGTCCGGCCCTACACCATGCACGAGAAGAAGAACAAGCATGGGTTGCCGGTGCCGATGAACTCCAAGCTCAC
>SCVQ01000027.1 GCA_004296865.1 Nitrospirota bacterium | reverse complement strand
AATGAGCAGATCGATATCGAGCTGGGATGACGTGCCCTTGACCGAGATGATCGGGGTCTTGTCCCAGTTCCTGATCGAGCCGGAGAGGCTGACGTCGCTGTCCTTGATCTTGAACGCCAGCCGCTTGATCTCGGCTCCGTTTCGAATCAAATGCAGCCGCACGTAGACTCCGGAAAGCGGTCCCTCGAGGTCCTGGGCCGTCACACGTCCATCCGTGAGCGCCACCCAGCCGGTGATCTGCCAGACCTTCCAGTCCGTGCCCTTTCCCTTCACGTCGAGCGACACCTCGAGCGTCCCGGCCTCGACGCTTCCCAGGGACATCCCTTTAGGCAGGCTTGCGAGGGAAACCTGGTTGGAAGCGAGCGACGCATCCACGGCGAATTTGGGGCCCAGCCTGACGGTCCCCCGCCCGGTGATCTGAATGGGGGGAAGATGCAGCTCGAAGCGGTCGAAGGCGATCAGCCTGCTACGGGGCAGTGTGGCCTCGAACTTGAGCGACGCGGGTGTGCCGACGGCCTTTTGCATCGTGTGGGAGAAGTTCAGCGCGGCATCCTTCAGTTCCACCTCGGCCTTGATCAGGGGGGTGTCCATCGGTCCCGACAGGCTCACGGTTGCGCCGACTGCCCCATGCAGAACCGTCTTGGAGAGTGCGGCGGTCGGGAACCATTTCATGACCTGGGCGACGTTTGCGCTGGCTCTCACGGTGAATCCCTTGAAGACGGCAGCGGCCTCGGTGTCGATCGTGCCTTGCAGCTCGAATCGGCCCTCTCCCAATCGCCCGCTGATGCCGTCGAAGACGACGCTCTTGGGCGCGAACGTGATCCGGCCGTTGACGCCCAGGATCGGCTCGGGGGCGAGAGGACTGTGAAAGCCGAGGTCCTGCGCGAGTACTTCTCCACCGAGGAATTTGAGTGCGCCAAAATCGTTCAGCGGACCGGCCATCCGGAACGTGACGACGGAGTTGCCCTGAACCTTGCGGAGATCCCTGAAGCTCTTCGAGAGCGAGGCCGACGTGACGGCGTTGCCCAGCGTGACGGCCAGATCAGAAGCCGCCATCTCCCCTGTGACTTCCAGGTCAAGCCAAGGTCCCGGAGTCAGGAACGAGACGGTGCCCTTCCCTCCGTTCATTCTTAGAGGGCCATACCGCCCGGCGACGTTGGTGACCTTGATGCGATCGGATTCCACAATCACGGTGCCGGACAGATTTTCGACCTGGGTGCGGCCGCTTCCGACGAGCGCGTGTCCCCGTTGCAGGCGAAGCTCCCCCGTCAAGGAGGCGCGCAGTTCCGGCTTGACCGTGCCGGTCAACGTTGCGCTCACGACTTCGATGAGGCCGCCGACTTCACGGTCTTCCACGATGGCGGCCAGTTGGGGGTTGACCCAATGGATCGGGAACCAGTCGAGCAGTTCATCCAGCCCGACGGGCGCAGAGGAGAAGGTGAGGGAGAACGTCGGCTGGGCCGTCATGATCCCGGAGAGGCTGGCTTGCCCCCGCAGGGACAATTGTCCCATGCCGGCCGTCATGTCCGACAGCACCAGATCGTACCCGCCGACTCCCGGAGTGATGCTGATCGTGCCGCGAAGGTTCGTGGCCCCATGGAGTCGTTCCGGGATCGGCCGGGGGGCAAAGAAATCTGCGGCGCGCCGGATATCGACATTCAACGCCTCGGCCCTGCCTTGGAATTGCACGGCCGGTGGGTGCCCCGGTTCACCGATCAGGGGTTGAGCGGGAGGCTCGGGGCGGGTGAGCTTGCCGTTCAGGGAGAGTGACGTCACGCCGTGTTCAGCCGGAATGGTGGCGGCGAGGCGCACGTCCGCCAGGATGTCTTTCAGGCCGGTTGCGATGGCGGCATCCAGCATGGTCATGCGAAAAGACCGGGAGCCGTCAGGCCGGAACTCGTCCACGACCGACAATTCCCCGCCGGTCAGGGTCGTCTGTTGAATGAGCAGCAGGAGGCCGAGCGGGTTGCCGCCCTCCCCGGTCCCACCGCTTCCTCCGGCTTCGCCGCCTCCCCCGCCTCCGGATTCTGCGGTGTTCAGAAAGTTCCAGTGCCCCGCGGCATCCCGCCGCAACTCCATGCGCGGCTGATCGAGTGTCAATCGCTTCACCACCACTTTGAACTGCCACAGCGGGGTGGAGCGGATGACCAAGTCAACCTGTTTGGCCGAGAAGAAATTCCATGAGGGGTCGAGGTCTCTGATGATGACGTCGGAGAGGGTCAGCCTGACGCGGGGGAAGAGCCTGAGGCGGGCTTCGCCGACTTCAATCTTCCGGCCGAGCTGTAGCTCGACTTGCTGAATCAGGTATTGTTTGATGGAGTCGGGGCGATAGAAAAGCGAAGCAATGGCAATGACGACAAGCAGGGTGGCCAGGAGGCCGAGCAGCAGGGGCCGAGAACGAACCGTCACTCCTCCTCCGAACGCGGATGGTCACGCTCCGAATGCTGACGCGTACTCACGCAGACGGACAGGATTCAATCGATGAGGGCTCTCATCTTACCTAATCGCACGCGGGAAATCCAGAACCGAGATGGCGCTCTTGACAGAACCGCTGAAGCGGCCTACAAAGCACGGGCTCAGTATGTGCGTCCGGACCCTTCCAGCGCTTTTCACCGGAAACGACAGACGAATGACGACCCCGACTCCCTCCCGAACTCGCTGGGTGATCCTGAGTCTCCTCCTGGCGATCAGCATCATCACCTACATCGACCGGGTCAATATTTCGGTCGCGGCCCGCCAGATCATGCCCGCGCTCGGCCTCACCGATGTCCAAATGGGCCAGGTCTTTTCCGCCTTTGTGCTGGGCTATGCCCTGTGCCAGATTCCCGGCGGCTGGCTCGGCGACCGATGGGGGGCGCGGCGGGTGCTGACGCTGGCGGTCATCTGGTGGTCGATCTGCACCGCGTTGACGGCCCTGGCCCCCACCCTGCCGACCGCCGACTGGCTCGGCGTGCTGGGCTCGCTCTGTCTGGTTCGATTCCTCATCGGTGTCGGCGAATCGGCGGCACTGCCGAATTTCAACCGGGTCGTGGCCAACTGGCTGGGACCGAGCGAGCGCGGATTCGGTATCGGGCTTGCGATCGGCGGCATCGGCATCGGCTCGGCGCTGACGCCGCTGCTGACGGCCTGGATCATGGTGAATTTCGGCTGGCAGACCGCATTTTATGCCGCCGGTCTGCTCGGTCTGCTGATCGCCGGAGTCTGGTATGCCTATGCGACAGACCGGCCGTCCCAACATCCCCATGTGAACCGAGCCGAAGCGGCCTTGATCGAGGGGGCCACCGGCGCAGACCGGACCGGCGTCGATGCGATTACGCCCTGGCGTGCCTTTGCACGGACCCCCACCGTGTGGTGGCTCGTCTTGAGTTATAGCTGTCTCGGCTATGTCGCCTATGTCTATCTGTCGTGGTTCTACCTCTACCTCGTGAACGTGCGGGGCTTCGGTCTCTTGCGGGGGGCGTTCTATGCCTCCGCCCCGTTCCTTGCGATGGCAGTGTTCTGCCCGCTCGGCGGATGGGTGACCGACCGGTTGGCTGCCCGTCGCGGAGTCAATCAAGGTCGTGCGATTGTCGGAGCCGCCGGCATGGTGCTCGCCTCATTATCGATCGTGCTGGGCGCCTTTACCGATTCTCCCTTCCTTGCCATCGCATTCCTGTCCCTCGGCGCCGGCTGGCTCTATTTCACCGTCGGAGCCTATTGGGCCTCGACGGTGGATTTATCCAAGTCCCATGCCGGCACCCTTTCCGGAATGATGAACACCGGGGCCAATCTCGGCGGAAGTCTCTCCCCGACCCTGACCCCGTGGTTGGCCGAACAGGTTGGCTGGCCTGCTGCGCTGGGAGTCGCCGCCTTGGCGGCATTGCTCGGCGGTCTCCTCTGGTGGAAGATCAGACCTGGAGACGGGCTGCATGTCTGCAAGGCATGAAGCGTCGCGCATTCCTTACATTTCTTTACACCGCCGGCTAAAACTTGGGTGGGCAGATTGCCCTTTACTGCGCGCGTCCAGCGAGCACATTCTGATCGTGCGCGCTGCGCGAGCACGAGGGCAACTGGCCACCCATACCGCCTCCCCTTGCGGAACCCGTTCCCCTGCTGATAAATTGCACGTCGTGGCCACGATGGAGTTTCAAAAGAAGGACCCGCGCGCGGTCATCTCAACCAAGTTCGGGGAGATGCTCCTGAAGTTCTATCCCGAGGATGCCCCGCGCCACGTGGAGAACTTCCTCACCCTGGCCAAGATGGGCTTCTACAACGGCCAGACCTTTCACCGCGTCATCCCAGGGTTTATGATCCAGGGCGGCGATCCCTTCAGCAAGAAGCCAGACCGGTCTCTCCATGGCACGGGAGGGCCGGGCTATTTCATG
>SCVQ01000261.1 GCA_004296865.1 Nitrospirota bacterium | reverse complement strand
AGGGCGTGCCGGCCTTGGTCCAGAAGACCTCGTGATAGATCGCATGCACCGTGCCATCCTTGAGGGCCGCGTAGATCGGACAGTCCTGTTCCGGGTAGGGGCTCCCGTCCGCCCTGGTGTGATGTAGGATCCGGTGCATGTGCTTGCCCAGGAGATCCGCCTTCTTCCAGCCCAGCATGTGCGTGGCCGCTTGATTAAAGAAGGTGACGTTGCCCTTGGGATCGAGGCCGTAGAGCCCCACCCCGGCCGAGTTGAGGATCAGGTTGTAGGGAATGAGATGGATGAGGTCGGCGTGTTGATGGACCAGGGAGGGGCCCCGCACGGTGGCCCCAGGGAGATCGCTCAGCCAGCCTTCGAGAGCGTCCGGTCGGTTTTTTTTTGTGACCCCGCGCCAGACGGTCCTACGGGAGGCCAGGGCTGCAGATTCGCATCCAGCCCCCCGTCTGCGTGCTGGAGGTAGAACTCGATTGCCGCTTCGACCAGATCCGTCTGCGTGATGCGCGGATAGATCGCCTGCAGTTGCACAAAGCGCTCCGCCAGCTCCTGCCGGACATACCCCGCAAAGCGCGTCCGCTGCCCCCGGCGCGGTCGTCCCTTCCGTTTGCCGTTCGTCTTCATCGTGCCGTTACGATACAGGATCGGGCTGGCCCTGCGCAAGCTCAAAACGCTGGGTTCGTGTCAAGAGAGTCTATTTAAGTATATCAGAGTCTATTTAAGTCTACTTGCTCTTTTTACACCCAACTAGATATAGTGGCACTCATCGCAGGCACTACCACCATCTAGGAGGGGCCTATGTCGTTGATGTCGGGCAAAGAGCTGGCGGGCGAACTCGGCGTGAATGCCATGACGGTCTGGCGCGCCTATCGCAAGGGACAGATTCCCGGAGAACGGATCGGGCGGATCACGCGCTTTGATTTGGAGAGTGTCCGGAAGGCGATGCGCCATCGGGCCGCGACTGAGCGGACGGCGGTGGGACCGGGCGGCGCGCGGATCGGCGACAGCCGACCGCGCACCGGCCCGGAGGCAGGGGACCGTCGGCCAGTCCGTCCGCCGAAGGCTACCCCGTCACGGAGGCAGCCATGAGCGACGTGCCGCCCGTCAGCCAGCCGGAGGAGCCGCCCGATCCGGCTTGTGCTCAGATTCTGAAGACTACAACTAATTCGGTCCCAGACCTCGTCGTCTCGCCCCCGTTCCGTCTGTCCAACGAGGCATGGCGGCAGTCGGTGTATTGGGCCTTGCTGAACGCCGGCAACGCCAAGACCGCCGAACGGTTTCAGCGTTGCAAGACCTCTTGCAAGCTGTCCTGTGCCAACTGCGGAGGTGGACGGACCGTGGCGCGGTGGTGCGAAACGCGGGTCTGCCCGGATTGTTCGGGGCGTCAGGCCAAACGGATTCGGGCGCGGGTGGTCACGTTGATGAAGGCGTATCCGGTCACCGGGGAGATCCGGGCGAAGGAAGTGACGCTGACGGTGAGGACCGCCGAGCGGTATCAGGAGTCCGTGGACCGGATTACACGGGCCTTGCCGCGTCTGTGGAAGGGGTTTCTCTGGCGGGATGCCGACGGGCGGCGGTGGCATGAGGCCAAGCGCGAGCTGGGCAAGAAGGCCTGTGTGACCGGCGCGGTCTGTGGGCTGGAGTTCGGTCCCCGTCACGGCAACGTGCACGCTCACATGCTCTACCTGGGGCCCTACCTGGTGTTTGAGCACCTGCGTGCGGCCTGGCGCAAGCTCGTGGGCGAGGGCTCGGTGTTCGTCTGTGCGGCGGGCGGCGCCAGAGACGCGGTGACGGAAGTCATCAAGTACATGTCGGATCTCAAGAAGCTGTCCGGGCCGCGCGTCGTGGAACTTTATCAGTTCCTCGAAGGCAAGCGCCGAATCCGCTCCTACGGCGTCCTCCGGGGCGTGGAATCCACCGAAGAGGCGGACCTTGATCCCCCCACTTGTCCCAGCTGCGGCGGGACGCATTGGATGACGGAGGAAGGGCTGGAGTGGATGCTCAAGCGGGGCCGGAGCCAGACGGACCAGGGAGATCACTGATGCGATGGCGCTGCATGCGTGTCGAGCCATGGACCGAGGTGAACCAGCCGGGATGTATCGAGTGTGGCCATGCCCGCACGATGTTGTTGATCTGTCTGCGGTGTTTTGCGTCGGTGTGGACCTGTTCCAAGCATGTCGTTACGGTCGCCCGCGACATGTGCGGCTCACAAGTGGCGACCATGCTCTCACTCACAGAGGAGGTGTCTCGTGAAGCTTTACGGCGAAGGGATTCTGTTGGGGTACAGCGAGCGGCAGGGCAAGGAGCGCCTGTTCCGCAGCGTGGATCTGTACCTGGAGGGCCAGGAGCCAGGCACGATGAAGGTGGGCATCCCGGACGGGTCCGCCGGACTGGTCCAGACCTGCCAGGCGCTCAAGCAGAAGGCGGTGAAGGTCACGGTGGAAGTGCGGCCGGTGCCCAAGCTGGGGATGACCTTCTTTGACCTCGTGGCCGTGGAAGCGGCGTAACGATCGGAGACGGCGGGGCCCCGTTGGTGGGGCCTCGCCGGGAGGGAAGGCCAGATGGACCCCACCCTGATGGTCACGACGGTCCTACTTCTGGCCTTCCTCTCCGGTCTCGTAGCGGGGCGTCTATGATCCGTGCCGCCTGTGCGCTGACATCCTACTTGGGCCTGACCTGGCTGCTTCTGGTCATGTTCTGTCTCTGGCCGAAGCAAGCCCTGGCGCTCGTTTCACCTCAAGCTTACTCCCGCGTGGTGGCCCAAGCCGAGTGGATTGCCTATCAAGCGGCTTCTCGCGCCTCGGTGGCCTCGGCGGTCAGTACGGCGGCGGCGGCGTCGTCTCCGGCGTCTCTTGCGATCCGGGCCGTGACGGGTCCGGTCGGATGGGCGGCGCTGGGCGTGCTGGCCGGGGTGGCGCTGTATCAGACGTACTACCCGGCTTCAACGTTGAGTGCGATCCAGGCGGCGGCGGCGATCCCTGGCGCGTGGACGATTCCCACCTATGTACCGGTCAGTGGTCGTGAGGTCCAGACGGTGATCGTGACGAGCGGCACGCGGTATGCCAGCTTGGGCGGGTGGGTCGCGGCACAGTTTTCGTGTGGGGCGCCTGTGCCGACCGGCATCCCTTCGGGCTGGACGTTGGCGTGTTATGCGCCGCAAACCGGCGTCCCTGCTGGCGGGTGGGCGCTTTCTCAGGCGTCCACGTCTACGGTCAACCCGCCCTCTCAGGGGACGCCCACTCCCGCGACTCAACCGCAGATCGCGACCTACATCGGCGGGTTGCCCTCCGGGGATACCAATTCGATCGAGTCGAACAGCCGTCCGCTCGGGGCCAACAATCCAGTTCCTGATTCGGCATCCAATGTTCAGGTGGTGCCGGTCTCTCCTACGGACATGCCGACGACGGTCAAGCCGACTTCTCAAGTCGGCCCCTCGGACATCAAGATTGCCGACAATGTGCCGCCGCCATCAGGGGCCACGAACACGCAGCAACAAACGCAGCAATCCACGACGACCACCACCACAACCACGAACCCGGACGGCTCAAAGACCGACCAGAAATCGACGACGGCTTCGACCAGTTGTTCCGCTCCGGGTGGCCATGAGTCACGCACGATGGGGACCGTTTTAGCCCAACATCAAGCGACGTGGAACAGTTCCGGCCTCATTGGGGCGGTGAATCTGCTCAAGAATCTGACGTGGCCGACCACCTTGCCGGTGGTGGATCTCCCGAGCACCTTCTTTGGGACTCAACACGTGGACTTCAACCAATGGGCTTGGTTCTTCACGGCCTTACGGACGCTGGTGATCGCCATTGCGTCGCTGGCGGCCTATCGCATCATCTTTGTGGGAGGGGCGTAACATGGATGCCGCGGCAGGCATTCTCAATCTCATCTACTGCTGGCTCCAAGACTTCTTCTTCTCGCTCCAGGACCTCTACTTGGGGGCCTGGGATTCGCTCCTGGGCGTGGCTGACAGCACCATTGCCGGTTTAGGGACGGCAGGCCTCACGCTGCCGGTCATCCCGGATCAATACGCCTGGGTCCTGGGGGCGACCGGCATGAGTCAGGCCCTGGCGATTATCGCCGGGGCGATGGTGACGCGCTTTACCTTACAAACCATTCCCTTTGTCCGATGGGGGTCCTGATGAATAAGACGAAGCACATCCTTGAACAACTGCTGGCGGGCATGCCGTTGCCGCCGGATGGCGTGGACGGAGCCGTGCATCGCAGTGTCTGGGGCGATCCGCACACCGGGCAACCGCTCGGGGCGGTGGTGTTGTGGGCCTATGGGCCGGTCTCCGCCTTTCTGACCGCTGAAGGACTGGAGACCCTCCTGTATGCCACGCTGCCTGAAGCCGCCCAGGTGCTGGTGGATTGCGGAGAAAATCTGACGGGTGCGGCCAGGGCTGAAGCCAAGGCTGCGCGGTCTACACCAGACCCGTCCTAAGCGGAGGCCGTGTATGGATTCGCTCCTCGCCACGTTCTATCTGTTGGAAGCAATCATGCTGGTGCTGGTGGTGTTGGCGATGCCGAGGAATCGGTCATGATTGAACTCTTTGAAGGCGTGCCCGGTTCCGGCAAGAGCTACTACGCTGTCGCCGATAAGTTTCTTCCGGCGGTGAGAGCGGGACGCCGCATCTACATCTACGTGGACGGCATCTATCTGGACCGGCTCGCCCGGTTTACAGGTATGGCTCAAGCCGAGCTGGAGCAGCAGATTACGGTCTGGAAGGACCCGCTGGACGTGCTGACGATGCATGAGACGGTCGAGCCTCAGTCCTTGGTCATGATCGACGAAGCCCAAACCGTCTTTCGGTCCTTAGAGCGTGTGGATAAGCGCCTGCTCCGCTGGCTGGAGACCCACCGCCATTACGGCGTGGACGTGCTGCTGTGCTGCCAGGACTACAAGCAGATGTCCTCCGGCGTCACCCGTCTGGTGGAATCCACGATTGAGTTTAAGCGCCTGGCGGTCTTTGGCCTCCAACGCCACGCCCAGGCTCGAGTCCGGGGCAACCCGGACGATGACCGGCTGCAGTTGATCCGCAAGTTCCCAGTGAAGTACCAGCCGACGATCTATGCCTACTATTCCAGCTATGCGCTGGCGGCGATTCGAGAAGAAAAGCGGGCGCATCATGTGTTCAAGTCGGCCCGAGTGGTGTTAGGGATCGCGGCCAGCCTCTTTGTCCTCGCCATCATGCTGTGGAAGCCCTGGACCAGCCTGGGCTCTGCCGGAGGCCCAGGCCCTACGCCAGCAGGACTGGCCAGTCCTGCTAAGCCCGCCTCCCCTGCTCTGTCACCGGGCTTTCAGCTCCCCGGCTCACTCACGAGCCCGGCGCCTCCGACTCCCGCCACGCCCGCTCAGCCGGTCGTGCGTGTCGTGGGGACGTTTGCCGTGGAAGAGGACGATCCAAGCAAGCAGGTGTGGCGGTATGTGTTGTCCACGGGTGAGGCCCTGACCGCGACGGAGATTGCCGGGCGCTATGGCCTCACCGTCTCAGAAGCCCGAGGCACCGGCTTTCCCCGGCTCCTCGGCGAAGGAGTGGTCTATGGACCAAGCAGCGATTAATGCCTTGGCCTTTTACACGGCCATCTTCTGGCTCGGCGGGTTCACGGTCGGGCTGATTACCAAGCTGCTGATGCCTCCTCCGCACTAACGCGGAGGGCCTTCTCCTGGAGATACCCAGGAGCGCAGGTGGGCGAATCCACCGTTACCAAGGAGGTGCGGTATGGACAGGGTCTTTCAGAAGGTGTCGCTGGGGGTGTTGGGCCTGACGATGGCGCTGGCGGTGCCGGCGTGGTCGTATGCCCAGGCGACCAACATCTTTCCGGTCTCCTCGGACGTGGCCAC
>SCVQ01000260.1 GCA_004296865.1 Nitrospirota bacterium | reverse complement strand
GGGAGTCGATATGCCCAAAGAAGCATTGCTCGGCGAAGTCAAGAAGCTGATCTCTCGCGGAAAAGAGAAAGGCTACTTGACGTATGAAGAACTCAACAGCACGCTGCCCGCCGAGATGGTCTCTTCCGAGCAGCTCAACAACTTGATGACCATCTTTGGCGAGATGGACATCGAGGTCATCGATGCCTCCGAGGGGGATCGCTTTCAGAAGGCGGCCGACGGCGAGGAGATGACGGAAGAGGTGGAGGAAAAGGAAGAGGCCGAGGAGGAGGAAAAGGAGATCGACCTGACGCCGGGCGTCCTCAGCCGGACCGATGATCCGGTGCGCCTCTACCTCAAGGAAATGGGCAGCGTCGCGCTCCTCAGTCGCGAAGGCGAGATCGAGATCGCCAAGCGCATCGAAGAGGGCAAGAAAGACATCGCGTCGGCCGTCTTCGGCATGCCGATGTCCATTCAGTTCGTGCTCTCGTTGCGGGAGAAGCTGAAGGCCGGGAAAATCAGTATCCGGGAACTCGTGCCGGTGGCCGAGGAGGAATTCGAAGAAGAAGAAGAGGTGGAGCGCGATGATACGGAGCTCCGGGACAAGACCCTCGAGGCCCTGACCAAGGTCCGCAAGGTATCCCAAGCTCTCATGGGGCTCTACGAAAAGAGCCGGCGGGCGGGGAACAATCCGGCCCGACAACACCGGATCAAGGCCGAGATCAAAGAAGTCCGACAGCAAGTGGTCGAGAAGATGGAGTCGATCAACCTGCATGCGGCCATCAAGGACCGGATGGTCCAGCGCGTTCGGGATCTGGCACACGAGATCCGCGCGGCGGAACGGGAGATCGTGCAGTGCCAGCGGAAACTGGGCGTGCCGGGCGAAGCGGGACAGGAATTGCTGCGCCGACTGGGCCGTAGCCGGCGTGATTTTCTGGCCGTGAAACGAAAAGCCGGGCTGTCGGAGGAGACCCTGCAGGAAATCAAGAAGGTCTACCAGGCCGCGCGCAGCCGGATCCGGCAGCTGGAAACCGATGAGGCGCTGGTGTTGGCGGACGAGATCAAAGAGGCCGTCCGACACCTCGATCTGGCAGGCGAGCGGGTCAAACGGGGCAAGTCGGAGCTGGTCGAGGCGAATTTGCGTTTGGTGGTCAGCATCGCCAAAAAGTACACCAACCGCGGGCTGCAGTTCCTGGACTTGATTCAGGAGGGCAACATCGGCCTCATGAAGGCCGTGGACAAGTTCGAGTACAAGCGCGGTTACAAGTTCAGCACCTATGCCACGTGGTGGATCCGTCAGGCGATCACGAGGGCCATCGCCGACCAGGCCCGGACGATCCGTATTCCGGTGCACATGATCGAGACGATCAACAAATTGATCAGAACGTCGCGCCATCTGGTGCAGAAGCTCGGCCGCGAGCCGACGCCGGAGGAAATCGCCGAGCGCATGGAGCTGCCGCTCGACAAGGTGCGGAAAATTCTCAAGATCGCCCGCGAGCCAATTTCGCTCGAAACGCCCATCGGGGAAGAGGAAGACAGCCACCTGGGAGACTTCATCGAGGACAAGAAGGCGATTTCGCCGCTCGAAGCGGCGATTCGGTACGACCTCCAGCGGCAGATCAACAGCGCGCTGGAAACGCTGACCCCGCGCGAGGAGAAGGTGCTCAGAAAGCGGTTTGGGATCGGCGAGAGCACCGACCATACGCTGGAGGAAGTCGGCCAGGATTTTGAGGTGACGCGCGAGCGGATCAGGCAGATCGAAGCGAAGGCCTTGCGGAAACTACGCCACCCGAGCCGCAGCAAAAAACTCAAGAGCTTCGTCGAGAGCCTCTAGGCGCGGGGCTTGCGGTTCGTGGGGCTTGCGGCGAGACTTGCGGATTGACACCGGGTGGCCGGGGGGCTAAAATCTCAGGTCCTACGGTGCGACTTTCGGCGGAGTTCTCCAAGACGTGCGAGCCAGGGCCCATAGCTCAGGTGGTTAGAGCGGCTGACTCATAATCAGTTGGTCCCAGGTTCAAGTCCTGGTGGGCCCACCAGTTCGGGCCGGGCACGGCATGCCCAGCATACGTGGGTGTTTTTCCGGTCGTGGCCCACAGAGGATCGGCCTAGTATGAAATTGAGGTCCTGTTGAATCCACAACTTTCCCCGCTCATTGAACTTCAAGCTCTTGACCTCCGGATCGGAGAGATCAAGGAGCACCAACGCAAGACCCCCGAACTCATCGATGCCGCAGAAGTGCCCCTCCGCGAAGCCTCCCGGCTCCTGAAAGAAGCCACCGCCATTGTCGATCTGCTCGTGAAGGAGCGCCGCGAGCGCGAACGAGACCTGGAGGCCCACGAAGCCCAGGTCGACAAGCTCAAAACGCGCCTGACGGAACTCAAGACGAACAAAGAGTACCAAGCCCACTTGTTCGAGATTGAGATGGCGGGTAAGAAACGAGGGGAGTTCGAAGAGCAGATCCTCGTGCTCATGGATCGGGTCGAACAGAAGCAGCAGGAGGTCAAGCAGTTCCAGGCCAAGGTCGCCGAATTGGAGCGCATCTTCGCGCAGGAAAAGCGTCGGCTCGAAGACGCGTCTGCCGCGTTCGTTTCGGAACTCTCGCAGTTGGAGCAGAAACAAGGAACGCTTGCCGCAGCCGTGGATAAGAGTCTGCTGGCCCGCTATACCAAGCTGAAAGCCACGAGGAAAGAACTTGCACTCGCCCCGATCCGAAACGGCACGTGTGGCGGCTGCCGGTTGCAACTGCCTCCGCAACTGGTGGCCGAAGTGAAGCGCTCGGATGAAGTGCAAACGTGTTCATACTGCCATCGGATTCTCTATTGGGAGGGGGAGGTGGTCAGCTCTGCCGCTTCTCCGCCGGCTTCGTTGCAAGAATCGGAAGCCGACGTCGAGGAAACGGTCTAGGCCTCAGAAGGCCCGGCCAAGACTGCCTGCGTGGTTCTGAAGTGCAGTTTCGCGACCGTTCCCAACCCTTCCTGCCCGTGTTTCTTGTACACCAGACGCGCAGCCAACTCCACTTGTTGTGACGCCCCTTTCGGGAGCGGAAGGCCGAGTTCGTCCGAGAGGCGCTTGAGCCGGATCAGGAATTCGGAGCGGGCAAGAATCGAAGCCGCTGCGACCGCCATATCGGATTCCGCTTTCGTCTTTTGCACCAGGCGTATCTGCTTACCCTTCTCCAGAAGGGCGTTCAGAACGAACCGTTCATCGCCGAACTGATCGGCAATGGCCAGGTCGCAGTCCACTTGCCCCAGCAGATTTTCCAGGGCGCGCGCATGCCCCCAAGCCAGGAGACGGTTTAGGTTGCGCATCTTCCCATACAGTTCGTTGTAGCGCGGCGGGCCGATGGCCACGATGCTGTGTGGACAGACCAGGCGAATGTCCCGGGCCAGTTCGAGAATTCGGTTGTCGGAAATCTTCTTGCTGTCCCGGACGCCCATCAACCGCAGGTCCGGTTCCGTTGCGGGGGTCACGAAGGCGGCCGCGATGACCAAGGGGCCGAAGTAGTCGCCTTTGCCGGACTCGTCGATGCCGATTCTGCTGCTGGTCAAGCCGCGATCCTTGTGTCTGTTGCCCGGTGTCCTGTGAAAACGACCGGCTGGTGCCGTTGCAACGGGCCGCAACGGCGTCGATGGGGGGCGACTCTAACAGAGGGCGGGCCACCGGTCAATTCGCTTGAATCCGCGCCGATCCGCGATTATACTGAAGCTGCGCGTTGGAGCCGGCCGGATGATCGCCTGTCGATTCGTCGGCGGGAGGAAAGTCCGGACTCCAGAGGGCAGGGCGCTGGGTAACACCCAGGCGGAGCGATCCGACACCGGCGCAACAGAGAGTAGACCGCCGATGGCCGGGGCAACCCGGATCAGGCAAGGGTGAAACGGCGGGGTAAGAGCCCACCGCGTCTGTGGTGACACAGACGGCACGGTAAGCGTCGCCCGGAGCAAGACCAAATAGGAGGGCACCCGAGGCTCGACCATATGGGAGCCTCGGACCGGCCGGCCCGGCCGAGTCCTCGGGTAGGTCGCACGAGGCCTGGGGTAACTCAGGTCCCAGAGAAATGATCATCCCCGCATCAGTTCGCTGAGGCGGGACAGAATCCGGCTTACAGGCCGGCTCCAACGCGCCCTTTTAATCGCTCGTCGCAAGTCCCGCTCCATCACCTTGCCTGATAAGGCTTCGACCTGCTCGATCAACACAACGGGAATGCGGTTCCCATAGCGCGCCACGAGTTCCGCGTCGGTGGTGATGTCGATTTCGTTGATGCGAAACGGCAGGTCTTGTTGCAGGCGGTGCGCCATCTTGGCGACCACCGCGCAGAGATGGCAGTCTTGCCGCGACAGGATCGTGACCTCGATCGGTTCTTGCGACATGTTGGCAGATGTCCCCGAGGCAGCGTAATGAGGGATACCCTACAGGATTTAGAACTGCCGCTCAACGGAAGCCGTCCAGAACCTATCGTATC
>SCVQ01000259.1 GCA_004296865.1 Nitrospirota bacterium | reverse complement strand
TGTGCTTGGGATCGGTAATGCGATGGGCGAGGGCACCGTCCGAGGTGAGCAGCATGAGCCCTTCGCTATCCGCATCTAATCGGCCGGCTGCATAGACCTCGGGGATCGCCACGAAATCGGCCAACGTCGGCCGCCCCTTCTCATCGGTGAAACAAGGCTGCACCCCATAGGGTTTATTGAATGCGATGGTGCGAGATGTTGACTTCACCGTCACTTCCACTATCGTGGAAAACAGGCACCCGGCGAACGTAGTCTCTCACACTGGAGCCATCCGAGGAAACTGTACCCCGATTCTCAGTGACGCAGAGAGTCGCGCCATTTTTTACGAGAAAAACGAACCCCATCTTGTTTATACTTTCGTCGGCAGCAATCTGCTCGTCTTATTCATCCTTGATCCGGTGTGAGGTCGTCATGGTCGTAGTCATTCGATTCGTCGGTCTGCTTCGCTACAGCACAGCGATTGCTTTCCTGGTCGTCCCCCTGCTCCTCTCGCCGCTGCCTGCGGCACAGGCCGAGTTGTCCGAGGAGCGTCTCGCACAGGCGGTCGAGCGCGCCAAGCGGGCGACGGTCGGCATACTGGAACGCATGCCGGAAGGGCGACAGTCCGATTACCAACTGGGGCTGTCCCTCCGAGGGACCGGCATCCACCTGCATGACGGCTATCTCCTCACCGCACGCCACGCGGTCGAACGCCAGGACGGCGCCAAGATCGTCGTCCCCGAGACGATCTTGATCCTGACCCAGAGCCTGGATGAATTGCCGGCCAAGCTCGTGGGCGGCACCGCCTATCTTGATCTCGTGTTGTACAAGCTGCAAGCCCCCGCGAAGGACTTGGAGACGGCGGTTATCGCCCTCGCCGACCGGGAGGCGAGGCCAGGACAGGAAGTCTTTACCGTGGGCTATCCGCTGGGCTGGGGCCCCACCGTCGCCTTCGGCCGGATCGGCAACCCCAACACCTTCCTGCAAACGGTGGACACCAGGCTATTGCAATCCGACGTCCCCGTCTGCAGCGGGAATTCCGGCGGCGGCCTGTTCAATCTCCAGGGCGAGTTGGTCGGGGTCATGCACGCCATCATCAAGACCGACGAGGCGCAAGGCGGCCACGGTTGCAGCCGGCTGGCCTTCGCCGTGCCGGGCGTCCTCACCAAGAAAATCGTGGGCGCGCTCCTGGCCGGCACGCAACCGGGATTTTCCCGTCTCGGCCTGCAGATGAAAGTCGTCAAGGTGGGCACGCGCTGGCGTGTGGCCGTCGGGCAGGCCTTCGAGCCGGCCTCCTTCGGCGGCGTGCAGAAGGGCGATCTCATCCTCGCCATCGACGACACGGAGATCACCGACGCCGCGCAGTTGAAGAACTACCTGATGGAACGCACGACACCGGGGCAGAACGTCACGCTCCGGGTCCTTCGGGGAGATAAAGAACTGGCGCTCACGGTGACGCTGGGCGGAGGGTAGCCATGAGAGCCCAGGCAAGGAAGAAGCGAAGCATCTGGATCGGGCTTACGGTAAGCCTGGCGGGAATCTGGCTGCTGGCCGGCGGGGTTGAGGCAGGAGGCAACAGGATCGCCTTGAGCGTAACCGGCGAGGCCTGCGATCGTCAGCGGGCGACGATCGAGACCGCCCTCAAGCAGCTGCCGGGAGTCCTCGCCGTCGACGCCCACAGCATCCCCGATCACATTCTGATCGACATCGAAACGGACCGCATTAC
This sequence comes from Nitrospirota bacterium, assembly GCA_004296865.1. Classification (GTDB taxonomy): domain Bacteria; phylum Nitrospirota; class Nitrospiria; order Nitrospirales; family Nitrospiraceae; genus SCVQ01. The sequence goes on along the minus strand of SCVQ01000259.1, from coordinate 4,902 downwards.
CGCCGGTCAAGTGGCCGCAGCCGTGAACGGGCTCGTAGCCCAAGACGGCTCTTGCACGGCCCAAGAAATGAAATCCTGCATCACCGCCGAGATACCTAAATAGGCGCGGCCTCTTCGTCCGTCGGACGCTTGCGAGAGATCGCGGCGGGCGCAGTCTAACGGCGCCGCGACCGGAACCAACCACTGCGGCCGCGCATTTAGTGGGTTCACACTCATCGCGATTCATGCTATCTTCAGACCTTCGTTACGACCGGCCACGCCAACCGAGGAGATGACGGCGCCATGTTGCTGCAAGGAAAAACCGGATTGATCGTCGGAGTTGCCAACAAGCACAGCATCGCATGGGCCATTGCCGAGGCGGCGGCTCGCGAAGGGGCGCGGTTGGCATTCACCTATCAAAACGAACGCCTGAAGGACAACGTGGAAGAACTGGCCAAGACCCTGCCCGGCGCCGACGCCTTTGCCTGCGACGCCGGCCACGACGACCAGATCGCCGCCTTGATGACGAACGTGGAAGGCACGCTCGGGCGCCTCGACTTCCTCGTCCATTCCATCGCGTTCGCGCCTCGGGAAGAATTAACGGGAGAATTCATCAACACCTCGCGGCAGGGTTTCGCCACGGCGCTCGACGTCAGCGCCTATTCGCTGGTCGCACTGAGCCGAGCCGCGCTGCCGCTGATGCGGGACGGCGGGTCCATTGTCACCCTGACCTACCTCGGCAGCGAGCGGGTGGTGCCCCACTACAACGTCATGGGCGTCGCCAAAGCGGCGCTGGAAGCGGCCGTCCGGTACCTGGCCAACGACCTCGGCCCTCGCGGGATCCGCGTCAACGCGATCTCCGCCGGCCCCATCAAGACCCTGGCGGCACGCGGCGTCTCCGGCATCAGCAAGATGGTGGAGCACCACCGCGAAGCCGCCCCGCTGCGCCATGCCACCGAGCAGAGCGAGGTCGGCGACACGGCCTTGTTCCTGATCAGCTCGCTGGGCCGCGGGATCACGGGAGAAGTCATTTACGTGGACGGCGGGTATCACATCCTCGGCTCGCTCGCCCCGCTCGGCTGACCCGTTATCCGATCCGCCGATCCGCGACCTAGGGCAGGCGGCCGCCGGCCGGCGACAACCCCCAGAGCGTTTCCAGACGCTGGGCCCGGCCGCAGTTGTATTTGTAGAATTTGTACCGGACGGGGTTCTTCTTAAAGAAGTCCTGATGGTACTCCTCGGCCGCATAGAAGGCCGAGGCCGGAACGATCTCGGTGACGATCGGCTCCTGAAACGGTTTGGACTGTTCCAACGCCAGCCTTGAGGCCTCCGCCAACCGTCGCTGCTCGGCATCGCGATAAAAGATGGCGGCGCGATACTGCGTCCCGCGATCGCAGAATTGCCGATCCGAAGTGGTCGGATCGATGTTGCGCCAGAAGACGGCCAGGAGCCGGCCGTAGGACACCTTCGTCGAATCGTAGACAACCTCGACCGCCTCGGCATGGCCCGTGCCTCCCGCCGACACGTCTTCATAGCTGGGATTCACCGCTTGACCGCCCGTATACCCTGATCTCACCGAGACGACTCCCTCCACGCCTTCAAAGACTTCCTCCATACACCAGAAGCAGCCTCCGGCAAAGGTGGCCGTTGAAAGTTGGCGGCTCTCTGCGGCTTCGCTCGCCGAGCCTGTTCCCGGCATCACAGCCAGGAACCACGCAACGAAAAGCCATCCGAGCATTGGTACGATTGTGACGAGGCGGGAGGCGGAGGACTGAGCCGGCTGGAGGTGGAACGTCCGGGGAGAACGCATCGGTCCTGACCCCATCGGGCACATCGCAGGAGGTTACTCGATCAAATCCAATTTAATGCTCAAGTCCTTCAACTGCTCCGGGCCGACATGCGACGGCGCATCGGTCATCGGACACTGGGCCCTCTGGGTCTTGGGGAACGCGATCACGTCGCGGATGGAGTCGGCGCCGCCGAGGAGCATGATCAGGCGGTCCAGGCCGAAGGCAATACCGCCATGCGGCGGGGCGCCGTACTCAAGGGCTTCCAAGAGAAACCCGAACTTGGAAGCCGCTTCCTCCTTGCCGATGCCGAGCAGATCGAACACCTGGCTCTGCACCTCCCGGCGATGAATTCTGATGCTCCCGCCGCCCAGTTCGCTTCCGTTCATGACCAGGTCGTAGGCCTTGGCCCTGACCTTGAGCGGATCGGTTTCTAGCAGCGGCAGGTCCTCATCCAGCGGCGCGGTGAAGGGATGGTGGATGGCCACGTAGCGCTTGAGTGCCTCGTCGTACTCCAGCATCGGGAAATCGACCACCCAGAGCGGCCGCCAGGCTTTCTGATCGATCAGGTTTCGTTCCTCGGCCAGCAGCAGCCGCAGGCGGCCGAGCACGTCGTACACGACTTTGGGCTTGTCGGCGACGAAGAGCAGCAGATCGCCGGTCTGCGCGTCCGGCACCGCTGCCAGGAGGCTCCGCGCGTCCAGGAACTTGGCGATGACGGACTCCAACTGGCCGGCGCCCACGATCTTGACCCAGGCCAGGCCCTTGGCGCCGAATCCCTTGGCCGTTTCCCCCAACGCGTCGATCCGGCTCCGTGAGATCTCCACCCCGCCCTTGACGACGATCGCCTTCACGATGCCGCCTTTGGCGAGCGTCTCCCGGAACACCTTGAACTCGGTCTTCGACGCGAAGTCCTGCAGGTCGTGCAGCGGCATGCCGAACCGGAGATCGGGCTTGTCCGATCCATAGCGGCCCATGGCCTCCGCATAGGCCATCCGTGGAAACGGCGCGGGCAGCTCGACCCCGGCGGTCGTCTGAAAGACCAGCCGGATCATCTGTTCCATCAAGACCATCACCTGCTCGCGGTCGATGAAGGAAAGCTCCAGATCGATCTGCGTGAATTCCGGCTGGCGGTCGTTGCGGAGGTCCTCGTCGCGGAAGCACCGCGCGATCTGGTAATAGCGGTCAATCCCGCTGACCATCAGGATCTGTTTGAACAGTTGCGGCGACTGCGGCAGCGCGTAGAAACAGCCGGGATTGACCCGGCTCGGCACCAGATAGTCGCGGGCGCCTTCCGGCGTGCTCTTGGTGAGCATGGGCGTTTCCACTTCCAGAAAATCCTGCCCATTGAGGAAGGACCGGGCCTGCTGCATGACCTCGTGGCGCAGGCGCAACAGCCGCTGCATCTTGGGCCGGCGCAAATCGAGATAGCGGTACTTCAAGCGCAGGGCCTCGGTCACCTCGCCCTCGTCCTCGATCAGGAACGGGGGCGTCCGCGCGTCGTTGAGAATCTCGACGGTCTTGACCAGCACTTCAATCTCGCCGGTCGCCAGATTGGGATTGGCCGACCCCTCCGGCCGCAAGGCCACGGTGCCGGTGACGGCCACGACGAATTCGCCCCGGAGCACATGGGCCTGCTGATGGGCGGCGGGGCTGATTTCGGGATTGAAGACGATCTGCGTGAGGCCTTGCCGGTCCCGCACGTCGATGAAGATCACGTTGCCGTGGTCACGCCGGCGCTGCACCCAGCCGTTGAGCGTCACGGTCTGACCCACGTGCCGGCGGGACAGCTCGCCGCACCGATGCGTTCGCATCATCATGCGCTCCTCCGCCTGGACAGTTTGGCCCAACGAGCCGGGCGGGCCGAACGAGCCGGACGAGCGGGGCGAGCCGGAGGAGTCGGACGCGTCGGAGGAGCCACACGGCGCGAGGACGCATGTGAGGCGGCCACCGCCTCCTGACGGCTCCGCACCAGCGCCCGCAACTGATTGGCTTCCCGATCCGTCAGGTAACGGTAATGCCCGCGTGGCAAGTCGGCCAGGCTCAAAGAACCGAAGCGCACACGGGTGAGCTTGATGACTGGATGCCCGACGGTCTCCAGCATCCGTTTCACCTGGTGTTTGCGCCCCTCGTGAATCGTGATTTCCACCCAGGAATTCTCTTTCGCCTTCCGGATCTTTTTGACGACGGCGGGGCCGGTGAGGCCATCCTCCAACTCCACGCCTTTCTCCAGCGCCCCGATCTCCTCGTCGGTCAACACACCCTTGACCTTGATGAGATAGGTCTTGGCGACATGGTAGCGCGGATGCAGGAGCGCCTGGGCGATCTCCCCCTGGTTGGTCAGCAGCATCAACCCTTCGCTGTCGTAATCGAGCCGGCCGACGGGAAACACGCGCAGCCCGACCCCCACCAGCAGATCCGTGATGGTCGGCCGGCCGGCCGGATCGCTCAGGGAGGACATGTAGCCTTTCGGCTTGTTGAGCATGAGAAACACCTGCGGCGGCACCTCTTTCAAATGCCGCCCATCCACCTTCACGTGGTCCTTCTCAGGATCGACCTTCGTGCCCAGTTCGCGGACGACCCGACCATTGACGGTCACGCGTCCCTGCGCGATCCATTCCTCCGCCTTGCGGCGCGACACCAGCCCGGAGTCGGCGATCACTTTTTGAAGCCTGGTTTCCATTCTCTATCCCGGTGAGCCGACCGGCCCTTAACTGCACGCATCGAACGAGCACCTTCTGAGTGTGCGCGTTCTGCGAGCACAGAGGACTGCTGGCTGGCCCGCTCCCATCACTCCCATTCTATGGTACTCGGCGGCTTTGAACTCAGGTCGTAGACCACCCGATTCACCCCGCGCACCTCGTTGATGATCCGGCTCGAGATCGTGCCCAGCAACTCGTGGGGCAGCTTGGCCCAGTCCGCGGTCATCCCGTCCAAGCTGGTCACCACCCGAAGCGCAATCACGTGTTCGTAGGTCCGCTGATCGCCCATCACCCCCACCGTCCGCACCGGGAGCAGCACCGCAAAGGCCTGCCACAGGTCACGATACAGGCCCGACTGTCCGATTTCCTGATCCACCACGGCCTCGGCGTTGCGCAAAATGGCGAGCCGCTCCGGCGTCACCGCCCCCAGCACG
>SCVQ01000026.1 GCA_004296865.1 Nitrospirota bacterium | reverse complement strand
GGATGCCGGGCCGCCCCTGGCCCAGCAGGACTACCGCGACGTTCTTCAGAAACCGGTACCCCTCCACAAGACGGTTGGAGTCAGCGGAATCTTGGAAACAGGGATCAAAGTGATCGATCTACTCTGTCCCTTCATCAAAGGGGGCAAGACCGGCTTATTCGGAGGGGCCGGCATCGGCAAGACTGTTCTCATCACGGAGTTCATGCATGCCATCGTGGCTCTGCATCACGGGGTTTCCGTGTTTGCCGGTGTGGGTGAGCGAATTCGCGAGGGCCATGAGCTGTGGCACGAGATGCAACAGGCCGGCGTGATGCCGCAGACCCTGATGGTATTCGGACAAATGGATGAATCCCCAGGGGTGCGGTTCCGCGTGGGGCTGACCGCCTTGACCTATGCCGAATATTTACGCGATACGCTGCAGAAGGAAGTGCTGTTTCTCATCGACAACGTGTTCCGGTTCGTCCAAGCCGGAAGTGAAATTTCCGGACTGCTCGGACGGATGCCAGCAACGGTTGGATATCAGCCGACCTTAATGACCGAGGTGGCCGAACTGCAAGATCGCATCACGTCCGCTACCCATGGCGCGATCACGTCCGTGCAGGCCGTGTATGTTCCGGCTGATGACATGACCGATCCAGCCGTCAGTAGCATTCTGAGTCATCTTGACACGATTGTCATTTTGACACGGTCCCAGGCCAGCCAAGGCATCTATCCGGCCGTAGACCCGTTGCAGTCCACCAATAAATTGATGGATCGGCATTTTCTCGGAGATCGGCACTACACGACCGCGGAGAGGGTCCGTGAGCACCTCGCCCGGTACCACGAGTTGGAGGACATCATCACCATGCTGGGTATCGAGGAGCTTTCTCAGATAGACCGCCGCATCGTCCTTCGCGCCCGCAAGCTGCAGCGATACCTGACCCAGCCGTTCCACGTTACGGCGGAACTGACAGGCATCCGAGGTGTCTCGGTCCCTCTGACAACCACCCTCCAGGACTGTGAAGCCTTCCTGAGCGGCCAGTACGACGATGTGCCGGAAGAACGGTGCTACATGCGCGGCTCCATGAGGGAGACCTGAGGGCCATGCCGTTTGTTCTCCACCTTCAGAGCGCCACGCAATACGAACGCATCGATGGCGCCACCAGCTTCGTAGGGGAGGATGATTCCGGCACGTTCGGGATTCTGGCGGGACATGCGCGCCTGATGACTTCGTTGGTGTTCGGCCTGGCACGCTTCCGAACGGCGGATGCCCCCTGGCAATTCCTCGCGTTGCCGGGGGCCTTGCTCTATGGCGTCGATAACGAACTCTTTATCAACACCAGACGTTATCTGCGCGACGAAGATTACGGCCGCATCAGCCAGGCGCTGGACGAACAGCTCATGGCGGAGGAGACTGCTCTACGGAGCCTCAAAGACAGCCTGCACCGCCTCGAGGAGGAAATGTTCAAGCGCCTGTGGAAAATGGGA
>SCVQ01000025.1 GCA_004296865.1 Nitrospirota bacterium | reverse complement strand
TCCCGCTGGCCGTTGCCTGCTGCCAGGTCTGCCATTTGGCGCAGTTGACGGATCTTGTGCCGCCAGAGCGGATGTTTACCGAATATCTGTATTTCTCATCGTATTCGGATAGCTTTCTCGCCCATGCGCGTGAGATGATGGAGTCGCTGACGGCCCGATTTGCACTGGGGCCGGACAGCCGTGTGTTGGAAGTTGCCAGCAATGACGGGTACCTCCTGCAATATTTCGAACAGCGCAACATCCGTGTACTGGGCGTCGAGCCGGCGAAAAACATCGCCGCCGAGGCGGAACGTCGAGGGATTCCCACGCTCAACTGCTTCTTTGGGCTCGAAGCGGTGACACACATTACAGGTGGCTTTGGCCAGGCCGATCTGATCGTCGGCAACAACGTGTTGGCCCATGTGCCCGCGATCAACGAATTCCTGCGCGCCGTCAAGCTGTGCCTGAAGCCGGCCGGTGCCGCAGTCTTCGAGTTTCCGTACCTGAAAGACCTTTTCGACGGCGTTGAATTCGACACGATCTATCACGAACATGTGTTCTACTACTCCCTGGCGGCGATCGAAAAACTAGCGGAGCGGGCGGGGCTCCAACTGTTCGACGTGATGCACCGTCCGGTCCACGGCGGCTCCTTGCGGGTCTTTCTCCAGCACCGAGGAACCTATCCGGTCACCGGCTGCGTGGCGGAGTATCTCGCAGCGGAGCAGGCGTCTGGTCTGACCGGTCCGGAACGATATGCGTCGTTCAGCCGGGAGGTGGTCAATTTGAAAGAGGAGTTGCGGAGCTTGCTGTGCGGATTGAAGGCTGCCGGCAAGCGGTTGGCAGCGTATGGGGCGCCAGCCAAGGGGAACACACTGCTCAATTACTGCGGGATCGGGACGGAGTTGGTGGAGTTCACGGTAGATCGCAGTCCGCACAAACAGGGACTGTTGACGCCGGGGGCTAGGCTTCCTATCCACGCCCCCGAAGCCCTGCTCAAGGAGATGCCGGACTATACCCTAGTGTTGCCCTGGAACTTGGCGGAGGAGATTGTTGCGCAGCAACAGGAATACAGGCGCAGGGGGGGGCGGTTTATCGTGGCCATTCCGAAGCCGGGGATTATCTGAAAGAGGTTGAAGGGGTGGAAGGGGGATGAGGGTATTTTTGACCGGCGCGTCAGGCTTTGTGGGATCGCACGTTGCCCGTACGTTGCTGGCAAGGGGTTGTGAGGTCGCCGTCCTGGCCAGGCCCGACAATCCCTTGTGGCGGCTGCGCGATGTGGCGGATCAGTTGACGCTGTTGCGAGGTGAACTGTCCGACGTCGCGGCATGGCGTCAGGCCTTGAGCGATTGGAGGCCGGAAGCTTGCATTCACTTGGCCTGGTATGTGGAACCGAACAAATACCTGACCTCGCCTGAAAACATCCCTGCGCTGACGGCCAGCCTGATGCTGCTGGATGAGCTGATCAAGGCGGGATGCCGGCAAGTCGTCATGGCCGGAACTTGCGCGGAATACGACACGGACGCGGGATTTTTGCGGGAAGGCGGGCAGACGCGCCCCACGACGATTTATGCCGCCGCGAAACTCTCGCTTAGCCTGATCGGGCAACAGGTCGCCTCGGCGGCCGGGGTTCGTTT
>SCVQ01000258.1 GCA_004296865.1 Nitrospirota bacterium | reverse complement strand
ATCCGAGCCGTGACGGCGACCTCCTTGACGGTCAGGTCGGTGGTCATGATGGCCCTGGCGGCCTCTCGCCCGCCTCCGCGGCGGAGGCGTGTCACCGCAGCGGGGATGCCCTGTCTGATCCGCGCCATCGGGAGGGGCTGGCCGATGACGCCGGTGGAACCGACAAACACACGGTTGGTCGTCGTGCCGAGATGCCCGGCGACCAAGCGGGCCATTTCTTTCGCATCGGCCAGGCCGCGGGCTCCCGTACAGGCGTTCGCGTTGCCGCTGTTGACGACGATGGCCCGGCCGATCCCCCCGCGAAGGTGCGCACGATCTAAGACGACCGGCGCGGCTGCCACTCGATTGGTCGTAAAGACACCGGCGATCGATCCTTCTCTGGTCGAAACGACGAGGGCCAGGTCGGGAGCGGCCTGTTTTTTGATCCCGGCGTGGACGCCGGCTGCCAGAAAGCCCTCTGGCGCCGTGATCCCACCTCGGATGTTTTTGAAGGATGGGCGTGTCATAGTTGCTGCCGCAATCGAAGGGCGGCGAAAGAAATCACGGGTAGACTCCAGGAGCGAGGAGGCCCGTTTCTTCCGGGAACCCCAGCATCAGGTTCATGGCTTGGATGGCCTGACCGGCTGCGCCCTTGACCAGGTTGTCGAGGGCGCAGACCGTGACCACCCAGCCGGCTCTGGCGTCGGTGAACAGGGCCAGGTCGCAGAAGTTCGAGCCGCGCACGTGGCGTGGATTCGCGGATGCGTCGCCGTCCTGGAGGCGCACGAACCGCGCGTCTTTATAAAAATCTTTATAGAGCGCTCGAAGGTCCTCGCGTCCGAGGGGGGCCTTCAGCCGGCAATACGCGGTGCTGAGAATCCCACGATTCATGGGCACAAGGTGAGGCGTAAAGGCGACGAGAATCTTGGCCGCGTCGCGGGCGGTCCCTGCCTGCTGCCCTTTGCCGGCGAGGCTTCCTGCCAGCGCGTTCAACTCCTGCTCGATCTCGGGGATATGGCGGTGCCGGCCGACTTTATAGGCCTCGATGGATTCATGGGCTTCAGGAAAATGGTAGGCAAGGGCCGGACTCCGACCCGCTCCGGATACGCCGGACTTGGCATCGATGACGATGGAGTCCGGCTGGATCAGCCCCTTGGCCACCAAGGGGGCTAATTGCAGGATGGCGGCGGTCGGATAACAGCCGGGCGATGCGACCAGGCGAGCGGTTCGTATGGCGTCTTTGTGCAACTCCGGGAGCCCGTACACCGCTTCCTTGAGGATATCCGGGTAGGGGTGAGGAGTTTGATACCAGGTTTCGTACTGGCCGGGATCCTTCAGCCTGTAGTCGGCGCTGAGATCCACGACGTGCTTGCCCGCGGCCAGACAGACCGATGCCGGCATCAGCGATGTGGTGTGGGGAAGGGCCAAAAAGACAAGGTCGGCCCGCTTGGCGATCGCCTCCGGGGCCAAGGCTTCGAACGAGAGGGGGAGCACGGAAGCCAGGTGCGGGAAGACGGAGGCCACAGGGCTTCCGGCGGATTTTTCCGACGTCACTGCGGTGAGCTTGACCCTGGGATGTCCCATGAGCAGACGCAGCAATTCGGCGCCGGCATAGCCGCTGGCGCCCGCCACTGCCACATGGACTACTGTTGCCGGTCGTGTCACGAGTTCACCGTACCCTCGATCAAACAGATTCTCAACAAAGCCCCCATCATCAGCAAAGCCTCATGGGGTGCGCCGATTGAGAACATAAAAAAGGGAAGGCCCGAGGCCTTCCCTTTTCCATGGGCATCAGCCCCAAGTCTTTACCGCTTCGAGTACTGGAAGCGTTTCCTGGCCCCTTTCTGTCCGTACTTCTTCCGTTCCTTGACGCGCGAGTCGCGGGTCAGGAGGCCTTCTTTCTTGAGGGGCTCCCGCAGGGCCGGCGTCATGGTCACCAAAGCTTTGGCGATGGCATGTCGAAGCGCACCGGCTTGACCGGTGGGCCCTCCGCCGCACAGCGTGGCCTTCACATTATACTTGCCGAGCAGCCCGGCGACTTCAAGCGGG
>SCVQ01000024.1 GCA_004296865.1 Nitrospirota bacterium | reverse complement strand
TGTTCCCGAAGCCGAAGAACCGGGCGAAGGGATTCTTAAACCAGGTGCCTTGCACGGCAAAGATATACCGCCCCCCCCCGGCCCCCATGTTCTTATAGGCGAAGTCAAAATACTTGGCGACCTTTTCAGAATAGGAGGCCACGGCGCGATACTGGACATTGTTCGACCGGTATCCGTAGTAGTTGAGCGTCGCCTGGGCGCCGACGAGAGGGTTGTAGAGCACTTGCGGGGCAAAAATGTCCTCGACCTCTCCTTGCTCGTTGCCCTTCAAGGTGACGGCCAGCGCGCCGATCCAGTACTTTTCATTTCGGTTGTACCCGAAGGCCGGGAGCGGAAAGGTGGTGGTCCCGCCTTTCTCGGTCATGGGCTTGAATTCAGGGTGCTCCTTCGGCGGGTCATTCGCTGTCCCTTCCGAGGCGCCTCGAGATTCTTTTCCATCTTGGGCAGGTTTGCTTCCGCCTTGTTCGAAAGACCCGGCTAACACGACTCCATCCTGATTGCTCTTCACAACCGGGCTCGCTGCAAGGTGGGGAGGAAGGACCGCGACGAAAACGACAAGAAGACCGAGCAGTCTGACCGTCAACCTGGCCCGGGATGAAGGAACCGGGAAGGCGCTGAAAACGAAATCACGCAGGTTTACCTGTATCAGCTTGCACCAACCTTACCAGTCAAACCGACGACCGCCGCCAACGCTCACGCCCCTCACAATACGACCGTCCCTTTGTCCTCTATGACAAGGGCGTCGCATCCGACTCCGCTGCCTCTTTCGCCTCCCCGTTCCGCCCACGGTGCAGCAATTGATAGAGCACCGGGAGCACCATCAGAATCAGGACGGCCGAGGTGAGCATGCCCCCGACCACAACACGGGCGAGCGGCTGTTGCGACTGCGCCCCGATCCCCGTGGCCACGGCGGCCGGCAAGAGACCGATGGCCGCCGCCAGGGTCGTCATCAGCACCGGCCTCATACGCACATCGGCGCTCGTCAAGATAGCGGTCCGCAGATCGTACCCTTCCTCCATGAGGTCGCGAATCCTGACGACCAGGATCAGGCCGCCCTGGATCGCCACCCCGAACAGCGAAATGAAGCCCACGGCCGCCGAAATGCTGAACTCCGTACCCGTGACCAGCAATGAGAAAATGCCCCCGACCAAGGCAAAGGGGACGGCCAGCAACACCAGCACCGCATCACGGAAGGAGTTCACGGCCAGGAAGACCAGGAACAAGATGAACACCAGGCTCACCGGCACGATGGTCGCCAGGCGTTTTTTCTCGTCCTGCAACTGATCGTACTCTCCGTGCCATTCGATCCGATACCGGTCCGGCAGCGTGACTTGCTTGTGGATCAGCGCTTCCGCTTCTTTGACCGTGCCCTCCAAATCGCGTCCCCGCACGCTGAATTTGATCGGAATGTACCGCTCGTTGTTCTCCCGGTAAATAATGAACGCGCCGGTTTGGAGCGAAATCGACGCCAGTTGCTTGAGCGGGATCCGTGCCCCGTCCGGCGTGCTGACCTGGATGTTGCCGATCGCCTCCACGTCCTGGCGAAACTCCGGCAGGAAACGCACGACGAGATCGAACCACCGCTCGCCCTCAAAGACCCGTGTCACCGCCTGGCCGCCGATCGCGGCTTGGATCACCGTGTTCACGTCCGAGACCAGGAGCCCGTATCTCGCGCAGGCTTCCCGGTCCACCTTGATCAAGAGGTTGGGCTGTCCCATGAGGTGAAAAATTCCGAGGTCCTTCACACCCGGGACCTGCCGCATGACTTTCTCGATCTCCTGGGCCTTGGCTTCCAGGATCTTCAAATCGGTGCCGAAGAGCTTGATCGAATTCTCCCCCTTGACGCCGGACATGGCCTCCTGCACGTTGTCCTGGATCACCTGGGAAAAGTTGAAGGTCACGCCGGGGATCTTGGCCAGCACCGTCTCGATCTCCGCGATCAGATCCTCCTTCGTACCCACCTCTTTTCTCCACTCCTTGCGGGGCTTGAGGTTCACGAGGAACTCCGCGTTGAAGAAACTGGTCGGATCGGTGCCGTCATCCGGTCGCCCGAGCTGGGACACGATGTTGGTGACTTCGGGGAATTGCCGGAAGATCCCCCGAACCTCACCGGTGAGGCGGTCGGCCTGTTCGAAGGAAATATCCACCGGCATGGTCGCGCGGACCCAGAGGTTCCCTTCTTCCAGCGCCGGCATGAACTCCCCGCCCAAAAACGGCACCGCCACCAGGGCCAGGACGAAAAGCCCCACCGCGACGCCGACCACGATCATCTCGTGCGCCAACGCCCAATCCAACGCCCGCATGTAGGCCCGTCGGATGCCCCGCACGACCGGCATTTCTTCTTCGCGCATCGGCCCGGTGAGCAGCAACGAGCAGAGGGACGGCGCGAGGGTGAAGGCCATCAACAGCGCTCCGCTGAGGGCGAACCCGTAGGTCAGCGACATCGGCGCGAAAATCTTGCCCGGCACCCCGGTCATCGTGAAGAGGGGAATGAAGGCCACGACGATGATGGTCGTCGCGAAGAAGATCGGACGGCCGACTTCACGCGCGGCCCGCATGATGTGCATCGGCACGGTCAGCGTCGGGCTGGGCCGGTGGGAGAGGTGGGCGAAGATGCTCTCGACCATGATCAGCGTCGAGTCCACGACGATGCCGAAGTCGATCGCCCCGAGCGAGATCAGGTTGGCCGACTCCCCGACCAACACCATCATGCTGAACGTGAACAGCAAGGCCAACGGCACCGTGAGCGCCACGATCACGGCCGACCGGAAGTGTCCCAAAAAGACGTAGAGGATCACGAAGACCAGGATGACCCCGCTGAGCAGGATGTCCATCACCGTTTCGATCGTGGTGTGGATGAGGACGCTCCGGTCGTAGAAGGTCTTGATCTGGACCCCCTTCGGAAGCTTCCAGGCGTTGAGATCCTCGACCTTTTTCTTGACCTTCTCCAGGACGGGGAAGGCCTTCGCCCCCCGCTGCAGGAGCACCACCCCTTCCACGACATCGTCCCGGTCGTCGATCCCGACCTTGCCGAGGCGCACCCGACTCCCCACACTAACTTTGCCCAGGTTTCTGATGAAGATCGGGGTCCCGTCCTTCTCGTCCACCATGATGTTCTGGATATCGTCCAAGCTGTCGATCAGGCCCAGGCCGCGGATATTGTAGCTTTGCCCGCCGACCGTCAGGTAGTTCCCCCCCACGTTGGCGTTGCTGTTCGCCAGCGCGGCGGTCACCTGAGACAAACTGACCCCGTAGCTGATCAAGGCGCCGGGGTTGATGTCCACGTGGTATTCCTTCGTCGTCCCGCCGAAGGCCGTGACGTCGATCACGCCCGGCACTCGCTTGAACTCCCGCTGGAGCTTCCAGTCCTGCAGCGTCTTCAGTTCGGTCAGCGAGGTGTTCTCCCCGGTCAGTTCGTACCGGTAGATCTCGGCGATGGCCCACCAGGGCGAGAGGGTCGGCTGGACGTTGTCGGGAAGGTCGACCATCGTCAGGCGGTTGAGCACTTCCTGACGGTCGAAAAAGTACTTCGTGCTGAAGTCGAAGTAGAACTTGATGTCGCTGAGCCCGAAAATGGACAGGGATCGGATGTCGGTGAGGCCGGGCATCCCCGTGAGTCCCACCTCGATGGGAACGGAAATCTGCCGTTCGATTTCTTCGGCCGACCACCCGGGGTACTGGGTGATCACCTCCACCATGGGAGGAGACGGATCGGGATAGGCAACCACGTCGAGGGTGTGAAAAGCGTAGAGGCCGCCGAACAGCAGCATCACGCCGAGCGCGCAGACAAAGACCCGTTGTTCGAGCGCAAACTCAACGATTCGTGGGATCATCGCTTTGAATGATGCGTGAAGCCGACCGGCACTGGCCTGGGAATGAAGACGACGAGGAGGTGCGTCATCCCTTGCTTTCTTGCCCTTTGATGAGCACGGCGCCCTTGGTCACGATCCGCTCTCCAGGAGTCAACCCTTCCACCACGCGCAACTGATCCGCGGAGGCCGTCGCCGTCTTGACCTCCCGCTTCACATAGCGTCCCTCGGCCTCGACGACGTAGACGAACTGCTTTCCATCGATCTCCAGCACCGCCTCTTTGGGGATGGTCAGAAAGGAATTCGACTCGCCGACTTGAATGTGGATCCTGGCGAACATTTCCGGTTTGAGCTTGTGCGCCTCGTTCGTCACCCAGGCCCTGACCTTGATCGTCCTGGTGTTGGGATCCACCACGTCGCCGATGGCCGCAATGGCGGCCGGAAAGCCGACTCCCGGATAGGCTTCCACCGTGACCTTGGCCACTTGCCCGACCTTGACGAGGTCAAGGTCCCGTTCGTAGACATCGGCAATCACCTGCAACTTATCCAGATCGGCCACGGTGAAGAGGACCTGAGACGGATCGCCGCCCACCGACTGCCCGGGCGTGACGGTTCGCTCCACCACCGTGCCCATCAACGAACTCTTCATTTCGAATCGTGAGGTAATCCGCTGCTCGGCCAGGGGCTTGTTCAACTCGCCGGCCGGCACTTTGAGCGAGAGGAGCCGTTCCTTGGCCCGGCGGAATTCCGCTCGCGCCTTGACGAGGTCGTTTTCCGCCAGCTTGAGATCCTTCAACGGCAGCGCCTTGGTCTCAAAGAGGTCCTTGGCCAACTCATAGGCACGGGTGGCAAACTCGAGGTCCGAGGCCTCCTTCACGAATTCGGAATAGGCCGACGTGATGTCGGGACTGTCGATCACCATCAACACATCCCCGGCCTTGACGCGGTCTCCGAGCTTGGCCCTGACCTCCACCACCCGCCCCTGCAAGGGCGAGGAAATCCGCGAATATCGATCCTCGCCATAGGCCACCTTGCCGGCCAGCGTAATGACGGGATTCTCGGAACTCGACGACACGACGGCGGTTTCGACTCGACTCTGTTTGTCGGCCGGCACCTTCGGAGCCGTCTTGGCTTGCGGCGTCGCGGCATTGGACGCAGGGGGTTCTTCGGGACGGCTGCAGGCAACACACAGCCCGATCACAAGGACGCCCAGCACGAAGTTCAGCCATCGGCTCATGAAGTCAATCCCTTGCCCACCGCGCTTTCGAGCAAAAAGAAGTTGTGCTGATAATTATACAACGACTCGATGTAATTCAGTTGGATCGTGCGCGACGTCCGGGCGGCATCCAAGAGATCAAGGATCGTAGCCCCGCCTCGTTCATAGGCTCGCTCCACGATGGTCAGGGTCAACCGTGCGTCATCCAGCACACCGGCCCGATAGGTCTCCACCAAGCGGCGGCTCTGAGAGAGGTTGCGGTAGGCGACCTCCACCTCGTTTTCCACCTGGTTGATCGTCTTCATCAGGTCCGCTTCGGCTTGTTGCACGCCCACCTCCGCCTGCACGATGCCGCCCTGGTTCCGGTTGAACAAGAGAAGCGGGACATTCAAGTTCACCATGGCCTGGTTTTGCAGGTCCGGCCCCACGGCGCCCTGGACCCCGTAGCCAGCCCCCAGCGTCACATCCGGATACCGATAGGCCATCGCCAGCTTCAAGTCGGCCACCCGCTGCGACTGCGTATGGCGTTTGGCGCGGATATCCGGCCTGACTTCCAGCGCCACGCGCCGCAGGCTCGTGATATCGGGGTCCACCGGCTTATAGTCCAGATCCGTGGTCAAGACCAATTGCGTCAAGGGCGACACGCGCAACAACTGCCTGAGATCGGCGCGGGCGATATCCGCCTCCTGAATGTACTGGATGACCTGCGATTGGAAGTCGATGATCTGCAGGCGAATTCGAATCAGGTCAACCTCGGCGATATACCCCTTCTTGAACCGGATCGTGTTCACCTCCAGGATGCGGGCGAACCGATCGCGGTTTTCTTCGGCCAGCGCCAGCCGCCGCTGCGCGAGCTGGACGCGATAATAGGCATCTTTGACCGTAAACCCCAGTTGCCGGACCGCATCCTCGAAACTCGCCTCCGCCGACTGCGTCCCGAAGTCGGCGCTCTCGATCCGGTAGCCGCGCTTGCCGGCCATCTCGAAGAGCTGCTGCACCATCGTGATGACCTGTCCGCTCCGGGTAAAATTCGACGGCTGCCCGAACTGCGTCTTGAGGGACGACCCAATCGTGCCCACATACAAGCTGGGATTCGGAAAGAGCGCGGCGGTGATCCGCTGGCCCTTGGCAGAATCGATGCCATACTTGGCCATGAGCAGGTCCAGGTTCTGTTTCAGAAAGACCGCCAGCGCCTCATCCAAGCTCAGACGGATGGCGGCAACAGACTCAACGGGCTCGGTTTTGCGTTCCGGCTCGGCTGCAAAGACCCGCTCTGCCTCACAGGGACTCAGGCCGACAAGCAGCATCATCATAATACAAACGGCCCTCATCCCTGTTGCAGAAACGCGGCAGACTTTTTTACACAATTGGATATCTGACAATCGCCTAGCCATCGCGGTTGACTGCTGAGCACCCCTTGCGATATCGCCATTGCGATCCGTAGACGATTGTTTGATTATACTGGTTTTGTTTCATTCTGTGTACAATAAAGTGCTCAGCGGCTTGGTTTATTGCAATTTCAGCTCGGTCCAGGCCTGGTCATAGAACCTGACGGCGTCCCCCACGTCGGTCATCCACTCCAACCGATCCCAGGCCGAGTCCGGAGGATAGACGGCGGGGTTGCCGCGAATCCGCTCCGGCACAAGAGCCTTGGCCTCTCGGTTCGAAGAAGCGAAGAGGAGCCGCTCGGTCGTCTTAGCCGCGACCTCCCGATCCAGCAGGTAATTGATGAACTGCATGGCGAGGCCCTTATTGGGAGCTGTCTTGAGCACCACGAGACAGTCGGCCCAGATCGTCCCCCCCTCCTTGGGGATCACATACTTGATCGCCGGCCGCTCGACCATGGCGCGAGCGACCGCCCCACCCCACCCCTGAGCCAACGTCACGTCCCCGAACGCCAACAACTGATGGTAATTTTCGCTGGTGTACGTTTTCACCAGCCGTTTCTGGTCCAGCAGTTTGGCCCGAGCCTGGGCAATCACCGCCGCATCTTTGGCATTGATGGACTGCCCCGCCGCGCGCAGCGCCGCGCCAAAGACTTCCCGCTGGTCGTTCAACATGCTGATCTTGCCCTTGTACCGGATGTCCCAGAGTATGTCCCAACTGTCCGGCGGGGCAGCGATGACCTCCGAGTTATAGCCGATCCCCACAGTGCCCCACAGATAGGGGACCGAATACCGGTTGTTCGGATCAAAGGGAAGGCGTTGCAGCCGTTCCATGACCAGGCCTGCATTCGGAATCTTGGTCAGATCCAAGTCGGCCAGCAGACCTTGCCCGATCATAATGGACACCATGAAGTCGGACGGCACGACCACGTCATAGCCGCTGGCGCCGCTCTGCAACTTGGCCAGCAGTTCCTCGTTGCTTCCAAAGGTATCGACCGCCACCTTCACGCCGGCCTGCCGCTCAAATCCCTCGATCAGCGCCTTGTCCACATAATCCGACCAGGTGAAATAGTGCAGCGTCGGCATCGGCCGACCGGCATCGCCGCCGGCTTGGGGCGTCTTCTTGGGCCCATCTTCCGGCGTCGGTTGACACCCGAACAAGCTGCAGGCAAGACTCAACAGCACGAGGAGGGTCTTGGCACTCGTTGATCTGTCTCGCATACAGGCGACCGATGGCTGGGGCTTATGCCCGTACTGGCTTCCGTTGCAACACCAGCGACGCGCCGACCAAGGCCATGGAGACTAGGACGAGGATCGCCGACAAGGCATTGATTTCGGGCGTGACCGTGGACTTGACCATCGAATACACTTTTAAGGGCAACGTCGTGGCCCCGGGACCGGCCGTGAAAAATGTCACGATAAAGTCGTCCAGCGAGATCGTGAACGCCAACAGGGTGGCGCCGAGGATCGCCGGCATCAACAGCGGCAAGGTCACGCATCGGAACGCCTGCCAGGCGGACGCCCCCAGATCGCGGGCCGCTTCTTCCAGCGCCGGGTCCAGCTTCCGCAACCTGGCCCGCACGATGACGACCACGATCGGCACGTTGAAAGCCGCATGCCCGATCGTCACCGTAACCAGGCTCAGCGGCAACTGGATCGACACGAAGAAGAGCATCAGTGCGACGCCCAGCATCACCTCGGGGATGACGAGCGGCAACAACAGGACGCCTTCGACAACCCGCTGCCCTCGGAACGGGCACCGCTCCAGCGCCACGGCCGCGCAGACGCCCAGCACCGTCGCAATCACGGTGGAGGCCAACCCCACCAGCAGGCTGTTCTGCACCGCCGCCAGTAGCGCCTCGTCTTCAGCCAGCACGCGGTACCACTGAAGCGTAAAGCCCTGCCACGTCGCAGAGAGCCGCGACGCGTTGAAAGAAAACACGATCAGCACCGCGACGGGGGCGTACAGGAACAGCAGGTTGCCCAGGCTGGCGGCCAGGAGCCAGGTACGTCGCCGACTCATCGACGCACCTCCAACTCCCTACGGCTCCCCTCCGCCCTGACATAGGCCATGACCCCGGCGAGCACCAGTCCCATCAAAACGAAGGAAATCGCCGACCCGAAGGGCCAATCCCTCACGACTAAGTACTCATGCTGGATCAGGTTTCCGACCATCATCGTCCTGGCACCCCCCAGCAGGTCCGGCGTAATGAAGGCCCCGAGCGAAGGAATAAAGACGAGCAGACAGCCGGCCACGATGCCGGGCTTCGTCATGGGCACGATCACCCGCCAGAACACCGCCCAGGCAGGCGCATAGAGATCCCAGGCCGCCTCCACCACGGACGGCGCCAGTCGCTCGATGGCCGCATAGAGCGGCAAGACCATGAACGGCAGGTAGCCGTAGACCAACCCGATCAGAACGGCGGCAGGAGAGTAGAGAATCTCAATCGGACTTGCGATCAGCCCCAGGCCCATCGCGAGCGTGTTCAGCAGACCTTCGGCGCGAAGCATAAACATCCAGGCATAGGTCCGAACCAGGAAATTCGTCCAGAACGGGATCATGACCAGCAAGAGCCAGACGCCCTGCCAACGGACCGGCAATCGAGCGATGTAGTAGGCCAGCGGGAATCCCAAGACAAGGCACAAGACGGTCGTGGCCAAGGCCAGCGTCAGCGAGCGGAGGAAAATCTTGAGATAGAGCGGATCGACGACGTTGAGGTAGTTGGCGAGACTGAAGGTCCACTCCACCCCGCCGTAGGTGCCCCGCGACGCGAAGCTGATGACGAACACCAGCGCAAGCGGGAGGACGAAAAAGACGCCCATCCAGCACAAGGCCGGCGCGAGCAGCCACCCGGCCAGCACAGGCTTTCTGTGACGATCGCGCGCAGAGGCTCTCTCAGATGGGGACACGATGGCACTCACTCGGGCAGGACCACTCCCTCATCCACAGTCCACCGGACGAAGACCGCTTCACCGGGCAGGAACCGCTTCTGCCCCCCGCCCGCATTCGGCACGCGGGCCTTCCAAGAGATCCCGTCGGCGAGGGACAGGAGATACTGCATCTCGCTGCCGTTGTAAATGGCCTTGCTGATCCTGGCCTCAAGCGCATTGTCGAAGCCAGGCAGGCTGACCTCCCTGGAGAGATGCAGCCGCTCCGGACGCAGCAACAACGTCACGGGGCTCCCCACCCCAGCCCCGGCAGGCGGACGCGCGACGATGGCTTGGGCCTTGGGGAGACCCGGCACCATCACGCCGCAACAGGACCCGTTCAGGCTGCGGATATGGCCCACGAGAGTGTTGGAGACCCCGATGAAGTTGGCCACAAAGGAGGAGGCCGGTGTTTCATAAATCTCCTGCGGGCTGCCCACTTGAAGCAGGCGCCCATGGTTCATGATGGCCACCCGGTCCGACATCGTCAGCGCTTCTTCCTGATGGTGCGTGACGCAGATGAACGTAATCCCCACTTGTTCCTGAATGGCTTTGAGCTCGACCTGCATGTCCTGGCGAAGCTGCTGGTCCAGCGCCCCGAGCGGCTCATCCAACAGAAGGACCGAGGGATGGTTGACCAGGGCCCTGGCCAGGGCCACCCGCTGTTGCTCGCCTCCCGAAAGCTGCGCCGGCAGTCGGTCCTGCTTGGACGTCAGCCGGACCATGTCGAGCACCGTCTCCACCCGGGATCGAAGCTCCGCACGAGGGACGCGGCGCATTTCAAGCCCGAACGAGATGTTGCCGAAGACCGTCAGGTGGGGAAACAGCGCGTAATTTTGAAAGACGAGATTGACGGGCCGGTGATTGGGGGGCACCAGCCGCATCGACCGCCCCTCGATCAGAATGTCGCCCTGATCCGGGTGCTCGAATCCGGCCAGCAGTCTCAGGGTCGTGGTTTTGCCCGATCCGCTCGGTCCGAGGATGGAAAAAAATTCTCCTTTTCGGACCTCCAGCGACAGGTGATCGACGGCCGTGATCGCGCCGTGGGACTTCACCACATTTCGTATGTCGACGCTCACGTCGGCCACGGTTGCCGACTCCTCCACCCGCACGAGGGCCCTATCCGGCGAGCCCGTCTTTCGAGTTGGTCTCCCGCGCACGCTGCCGCACGCGCAACCTGGCCTGGTGTTCATGCAGGAGTTCCCGCCGCAAGACCTCGTGGTCCTCGCCGACGATCTTGACCAGACGGTCGGCATCTTCCGCATGGTCCCGAACCAGTTCCGACAGCGTCCGTACTTGCCGCTCCAGTCGATCCAGCCGCCAGAGCACGCTTTGCAACACGGGCTGAGCCGGACTGTCCTTGACCGCGATCGCTTTCGTTTTGCGCGTGGGCTTCTTGGCCGTTGTTTTTCTGGGCATCGCCTCCACCTCATTACCAATGCGCTACCACGGACCTCGGGGGTAGTATCGTCGTAAGTGACTGCCCTGTCAATCTCTCCTTGTCTTTCCGAATCCGTCGGCGCCGATCCTTTCTATTTCAGACCCGTCCTGTTACAATTCGGCATTATGCGTAAGGTCCTGACCATGGTCCTAGCCGGCGGCAAGGGGGAACGGCTGTACCCGCTCACGATTCATCGGGCCAAGCCGGCCGTCCCCTTCGGAGGCAAGTACCGCATCATCGACTTTACCCTCAGCAACTGCCTCAACTCGGGGCTCCGGCAGGTCGCGGTCCTGATCCAGTACAAGTCCCATTCGTTGGACCGCCACATCCGCACCGCCTGGAACATGCTGAACCCCGAGCTCGGCGAGTTCATCGCCTCCATCCCTCCGCAGCAACGGATCAGCGAGGACTGGTATAAGGGCACGGCCGATGCGGTCTACCAAAATCTGTTCCTGCTGGACAACGAACAGCCGGAGTTCGTGCTGATCTTGGCCGGCGACCACATCTACAAGATGAACTACGCCGACATGTACGATTTCCTCCTCGCCAAGCAGGCCGACGCGGTGGTGGGTGCCCTCGAGCTGCCGCTGGAGGACGCCAGTCGGTTCGGCGTCATCGGGGTGGACGAAGAGTGCCGCATCCTGCAATTTGACGAGAAGCCCGCGCATCCGGCCCCGATCCCCAGCGACCCCGCCCATGCCTTCGTCTCGATGGGCATTTACCTGTTTCG
>SCVQ01000257.1 GCA_004296865.1 Nitrospirota bacterium | reverse complement strand
GAGCAACCGATTGGTCGGGTCTTCCTGATAATCATAGGAATGTAGGAAGACGCGCCCTTCCAGGTTGAGCCTCTTGGTCATCTCGCGACGGCCGATGATGAAGGAGGTGTTGCCGGACAAGCCCCACTCGGGCCTGACCTGGCTCCAGTCGGCGCTGCGCCGTCGTACATGAGCTTCGGCCCGGCTTTCTGTCAGCATGCTCGGAGCGTCTGGTAGGCGGGAGCACCGTTCCTGGCTGGTCAGGCGGGCGGCTTCTCGCAGGTCCTCCAACAGCCTCGCCACGTCCTTGCCGTGCGTGGTCGGCACGTCTTCCAGGTCGAAGAGCTGCACCTCCTCCATCGTCGTATCGACCTGACCGGCCAGGAAGTGTGTATCGGAGGGAATCGCGATGCCGTTCTTCGCCAGGCGCTCCCGGACTTGCGGCTTGTTCGCCATGGCGGCGAGCACGCGGCCGTTGGGCTTCCCCTCATTGCCCCCACAGGCTCCACAGTCCAGGGCGGACTCAAACGGGTTGTTGTCCGAGGTGCTGCCGTGTGCGCAGAACAGCACGAGCCGTGCGAAGTTGCGGGTCAGCCCCATCATGCGCAACGCCGTGTCCACGGTGAGGACCTGCTCGTCGAGCGTGAAGCCCGTCCGCGTGATGCGCTCTTTCTTCACCGAGGACCACCGCCGATCGATCCGGTAGTGCCGCCGCAGGTCCTCCACGAAGGCGGCCAACTTCTCCTGCGGCACCTCCGTCCGTCGAGCCGCCTGGCTAAAGGACGGGTTCATGGCCTCGTCCCCGTTCAACGCCCGCTGTCGCAAGGCCTCAACAAATTCCGGCGTGATCCGTGACCCGCGGAGCCCGAGCCGTTCGCGCAAAGCCTTCCAAATGAGGGCGCGCTGCTCGGCGGCCACCATTTCCTCGGTGTCGGCCGGCGCCAGCTTGTCCACGGTGAGGCAGGTGGCGATGGGCGGCAAGAAGAGGCGCCGTAACCAGGCGGTCCAGCGTCGGTACAGTGCGGGCAGGACCGTCTTGCCCACGATGGGGAACGCGAAAAACCATCCCAGCGACTCCACCATGACGTAGGGCGTGACCACGTTTTCCTTCAGGTCATGCAAGAGCGTATGGCCTGCGTGGACCAGCTTGGCTCTGGACTCGTGTGTGGGCACGAACTGATCGAGATAGCTGCGAGGAATCTCGCGCACCTCGTTCTTGGCCCGCATGATCACCGGAAACTGTTCGGTGGCATGTTCTTTTCCCCAGGCCCGGTAGCGGATGAAGACGGCGAAGAATCCGGCAAAGCCGTAGGTCTCGTTCGCGCCAGCCGCCTCCAGGTGGCGCCGGAACGGCTCCGACCGTACGTCGATGCAAAAGACTGACTGGGAGGCAGGCCGTATTGGCGCCGGACTGTCTTGAACGGCCGGTTTCGGACCGGGCGCGGTCCGACGGAGTAAACCGAAGAGGTGTTCGTGATAGCCGGCCTCGGATGCCTTGAGCCAGACCGGACCATGGTCCGATTCCGGGAAGGCCTCCATCCAGCCCACGAGGGTCGCCAGATCTCTCGGGGTGCCGTCCGTGAGGACGGTGGGGACGATTTTCAAAGCCCGGGTCAGCGCAAGCAGCTGCCTGGCTGCCGCGCGTTGCATGGCCTGATCTTGGCGCGGCCCGTATTCCTTCTGGTAGCGGTCGGCCAAGACTTCCCACGGATCGAGAGGGGCTTGCTCTGCCTCCTCACTTGCGCGGTACGTGCTGGGGCCGCCACGGCACAGCCGATCGACCTGCTCGGCATAGACCGCCGGCAGCCGTCCGGCGACCCGCTCCCTTCTCAGGAAGTAGGCGTGGGGGTGGCGTTGCATGTAGGTCAGGACCGCGGGGTACGTCCCCTCGATTCCCAGTGCTTCCCGGCAGGATTTATGGACCAGTTCCCGCACGTACCAGAGGCGGACGGCGAGGTATTTCACGAGACCGACCGGATAGGCCTGTTGCCAGGCGTAGGCGGTCTCTTCGGCCCGCCATTTGATGAACCCGGCCCAGCCGGGCAGAGCCGTGAGCTGGAGCGCAAGATAATCCTGCCGGAGTTCTCCGGGAATCGCCAGGGCGTCGAGGCTGTCGAGCACGGCGTCTTCCGGATGCTCGGGCAACTGCGCGATTTTCCGTCGGCTGTCCGCGATGCCGCAGGGAGACCATTCATGCATGGCGAGCGACTTCCAGGCCGCGTAGAACCCCTGCTCCCGGCCGGGCATGGACCAGGTGGCGTGTCCTTCATCCAGAAATGCCTCGCACCACTTGATCATTTCTCCGTTGATCTGGGTGACGATCTGCGTGCCCAGCGCGCGGTCGCACCAATGAGAGAGCGTCGTCTGCCGCCCCAGAGCGGCCTGGTCCTCCCGCACCGTGGTCGCGATGCGCTCGTGCACCGTCGAAGCGCTCAACACGGTGGCGAGGCGGTCGGCCAGGGCCTCGATCTGATGCGCTTCCAACCCGCGGCCCATCAGGGCGTCGTACGGTTCATCCAGTGGAGCGGAGAGCCCGTGGGTCAGGCAGGCCCGAAGGACCTCATGGTGCGAGATATGGCAAGGGCCCAGGGTCAGGTGCCGGTCCTGAGCCAGCGGCGCCAGGGCGTCATCAAGATGGCGGTGCAGGATTCTCCCAGAGCGGAGATAGCCTCGATACACCTCGCTGGGAAGATAGCCGGTACCTCCGAGGAACTGCTGGCCGCGCTTGACCGTCTCGTCGAACGGGAGATATTCGAGACTGTGGAGCGGATTGTGATGCACGAAGGTGCGCATCGGCCAGTACTGGGCGATGACCTCGCTGGCGAGGCGGATCATCCCTCTGAGCTCCATGCGGCGAGTTTCGATGCCCAGCGCGGTTCCTACTTGATCCATGCGACCGACTCCATCTCTACGGTGACACGGGAGGCGTGGGGCGCGGAGCCGGATTCGAAGA
>SCVQ01000256.1 GCA_004296865.1 Nitrospirota bacterium | reverse complement strand
CCGAAGAGCACTTCCAGCAGGACCGCCACTTCCCGTGGCGTGATCCGATGGGAAGGAGCCAGGTAACGCTTTTGAGCAACCGTTCTTTCGGCTGGATCTTCCGGCTCATAGTACCCGACCAAATCGCCATCACGGTCCGCTTTTTCCAAGCGCGCCGACCATCCGCCGGTTTTGCTCCGCCCACCGCGTGGCTGGACACCCTGCCCGTGGGATTGCTCCAACCTGCTCCAAACGGCCCACCCCACAAAGACGGCCCACGTTTCATCGAGCGCCTCCCAGGCTTCGCGATCGCTCAGGAAACGAACTTCGGTCGCTGTTTTTCGCTGCACGACAGGCGTGATGCTGACCACCTGATACCGGCATCGCTGCTGATCCTGCGCAAACGCCAGCAGGCGGGCGACGCCGGGATCCACCGCTGCCTCCGCCTTCGACCGCACATAATCCATGTAGGCGTGAAAAAATTCGTGAAACAGCGTGCCCACTTCACGAGGCGTCATTTTGGCCAGGGGTTTCAACGTCCCCCCGGCCGCGTTGAATGAAAGTGCGAGGTTCAGCACCATGCGGTGCTCCGCCGGATGGTACTCCGCGGCAAACGCGTGCAGATCTTCGAATTCCAGCGTGATGAAATCGGCGGGGATCGCGCGGAGGAATTGCGTCGGAAGGCCGAGGGCGTCAGTTTGTGCGACCAACGTCAGCCATTGCTCCTTGGCGTCGGAAGGCAGACCCGCGCCGGCCGCCGACCCGGCCTGCAGGCCCAACCAGAGCAGGGCCGGCAACCACAGGTGCCGCACGGGCATTAATCCCACTCGCGAGGTCCCCACTCGCGCACCCCTCCTTCTTCCACCAACGCCCAGGTCTCGAGCAAGGAGGGAGAGACGTTGTCGAGGAAACGTGTGGGCTTGGAGAGGATCATCCCGGTGGCCTTATCGTATTCGTTGACGGGGTAGGTTAAGTACAGATGCTGCTTCGCACGGGTGACCGCCACATAAAACAGCCGCCGCTCTTCTTCCAACTCTTCCTCGGTCGCAAACGAATAGGCGGAAGGGAAGCGCCCATCCACCACCCACAGGACGAACACGCACTGCCACTCCAGGCCCTTGGCCGAATGGATCGTGGAGAGGATCAGCCGCTCGTCGTCCCGCGCGCCGGCGTCCACGTCGACCACGCTTGAATCGGGCGGCTCCAGCGCCATATCGGCCAGAAACTCTTCCAGCCGCGCATACCGTTCCGCCATCGTGTAGAGATGCTCCAGATCCCGCATCCGTTTCGGATAGTCGTCATACTGGTCTTTGAGGATCG
Organism: Nitrospirota bacterium; assembly: GCA_004296865.1. Taxonomy (GTDB): domain Bacteria; phylum Nitrospirota; class Nitrospiria; order Nitrospirales; family Nitrospiraceae; genus SCVQ01. The sequence continues at coordinate 2,649 of SCVQ01000256.1, read as the reverse complement.
GCAGGTAATAGGTGTAGAGTTCGTTCGTCTGCTCCGCCGGAGTCATGGTGCCGGCACGGCCAGCCTCCTCCAAAACCCGCGCCAGGTCCCTGAGCCCTCGACCGGAGCGGCCGCTGACTTCGCGAAGCACCTCGATCGCACACTGTCCCGGCGACTGATCCGGGCGCTCCGCCTTCACGAAGGACGCGATCAGGTCCTGGGCCTTCTTCGGGCCCACCCCCTCCACCAGCATGAGGACGCGATTCCAACTCACCGTGTCCAGCGGGTTCGCCAACACGCGCAAGTGCGCGGTGAGGTCCTTGACGTGCGCCGTCTCGACGAACTTGAACCCGCCCCGCTTGACGAAGGGGAGGTCCCGGCGCGAGAGCTCGATCTCCAGATCGAACGAATGGAAGCTGGACCGGAACAGCACGGCGATCTCGTCCAGCGGCACGCCTTCCTCCCGCAGCTCCAGAATCTTTTGAGCCACGAAGCGAGACTGCGCGTTCTCGCCCGCCGCCTGGACGAGGACCGGCAGCGGCCCATCGAGCTTGCGGGTGAACAGATGCTTGCTGTACTTTTCAGCGGCTCCCTGGATGACCTCATTGGCAAGGTTGAGGATCGGCTGGGTGCTCCGGTAATTTTCCTCCAACTTGTAGATCGTGGCGCCAGGAAAGAGCGTCGGAAACTCCATGATGTTCCGAAACGTCGCGCCGCGAAACGCATAGATCGACTGCGAATCGTCGCCGACCACCATGACGTTGTCATGGGACGCCGCTAATTTCCTGATCAGGTCCGCCTGCAGACGGTTCGTATCCTGATATTCGTCCACCAAGACGTAGCGGAAGCTGCTTGAGATGGCCCGACTGGCCCCTTCGTCCTGGCTCAGCAATTCCCGCAACTTCACAAGGAGGTCATCGTAGTCCAGCAACTGCCGCTGTTTTTTGGCCCCCTCGTAAGCCCGCTTGAGCTTGTCCAGAGCCTCCAGGTGTTCGGAGAAATGGGCGAACTCTCCCAGGACGATCTCATCCAGAGGCTGAAGCGTGTTCTCGCACTTACTGAAGATCTCGGCAATCGTCCCCTTGCGTGGGAAACGCTTGTCCTTTTCGTTCAGCCCGAGCTGGCCGCGCAACAGATTGATCAGATCCTCCGAATCGCTCCGGTCCAGGATCGTAAACCCCGGTTCCAACCCGATCGGGCGCCCGTAGCGACGCAAGAGCGCGTTCGCCACCGAGTGAAACGTGCCCCCGAAAACCCGCTCGCTGCGGGCCCCAATCAGAAGCCCCGCCCGATGCAACATCTCTTGCGAGGACTTGCGCGTAAAGGTCACCAGCAGGATCGTCGCCGGGTCGATCCCTTTATCGATGAGATAGGCGACCCGATAGACCAGCGTGCGGGTCTTGCCGCTACCGGCCCCCGCGATCACGAGCGACGGCCCGTCCCCCGCCGTCACCGCCGCCAATTGCTGCGGGTTCAATTCCTTCGCATAGTCGAGCGACAGCTTCGCCGGAGCGGTGTCCTCCGCCGGTCGTTTCAGCACGTAGGGTTTGATTTCTCGATCCATCGCGCGGTCTCATCTCCCGTAGAGCCTGACTCGTTGATCAGGCCGCTGGCATAATCATGAGTCTGCGAACAAGTTGAAGAGAGATACCACATCGCCTGGCTCGTTTCAATGAACCGGCGCAGCACAAACCGGCATTGCCGGAGCGTCGCCCCGGAGCATCGCCATGGGGCGACTCGGCAGCGCTTGGATGCGGGGCCGGACTTGTATATAATGAGCGCGGATTGAGGACGACCCTAATGAGCGCGACACACGTTCCCTATAGCGGGTTGCTGCGTGACCTGGCCTCCCTGATGGTGGCCGTGGCGGGCGAATCCGTCACCATGGTCAAACGCAGCGCGCCAGACCAGGCGCTCAAGCTCAAGAAGACGCAGGAGTGGGACGTCTACCTCGAATTTTTGAAGGCCCTGTTCAACCTGGCCGACCGGCTGTCGGTGCACTACCTGCCGATCAAAGAGCAGCCGCTCTTCATGGACAGCCTTGAAGACACGGTGACGCAGCAACTACGGTCGGCCTTGGCCCCAGCCCTCGGCTCCGACAGCGACGGGATGGAAGTGGCCATCACGATCGGCAAGACGGTCGCCAACAGCCGGGAACGCTACGAGCGGTTCAAATTCCTGGTGACGGAAGAGAGCCCCGCGAAAAACGAATTTCTGAAATTGCTGGCCGAACGCGTGGCGCAGGTGATGGGCACAGCGGGCAACGGCCTGGTAATCTCGTCGGCCACGCTCTGCGTCGGCTCCGCCATCACGGCGATGAAGGCGGCCTTCGAGGGGGTTGTTCCAGGCGCCGCCCCTGGGCCGCGCGTTGAAACCGGCACACCGGCTTCTGCTCACTCGCCCCAGGCCATTCCGCCTGGCGCGGAGGGAAGACCGGGGCAGGAGATCAAGCTGATCAGCGTCATGGCCACCGTGCAAGGCGAAGAAGTCGAAACTCGCTGGGGCCTGCACCCGCGGTTCAGGCAAGATCTGAAACCGGACGAGGCGCAGGAGCTGACCAAACTCATGAATCGTATCACCAAAATCTTGGGAGAGCGCTACGCCGCGGTAGCCTTCTCATCGGAATGGCAGTCGTGGCACCTTGGGCATGCCTAAGACCGAGGCGGTCAG
>SCVQ01000255.1 GCA_004296865.1 Nitrospirota bacterium | reverse complement strand
TCCGCCGCCAGGATCATCTGCCGGTCGTGCTCCACGACCACGACCGTGTTGCCGGCCTCGGCCAGGTCACGGAGGATGCCGGCCAGCGTGGTTGTGTCGCGGGCGTGGAGGCCGATGGTCGGCTCATCCAGCACGTAGAGAGTGCCCACCAAGCGGGCCCCAAGCTGGTTCGCCAGGGCGACCCGCTGCGCTTCCCCGCCGGAGAGGGTGCGGGTCTGGCGCGCGAGAGTCAGGTAGCCGAGGCCGACGCGCAGGAGAAATTCCAGTTTGCTCCGGAGCTGGCGCAGGATGTCCCGGGCCACGCGGGCGTCGAACTCCGGCAAGGCCAAGGCGTCCAGCCAGCTTGCCGCGTCCTGGATCGTCAGGTCCGAAATCTGGTGGATGTCGCGTGAGGCGATCTTCACGTGCCGCACCTCCGGCCTGAGCCTGGTCCCGCCGCAGGCCTCGCAGGGCGAAGGGCTGCGGTAGCGGCTCAGAAAGACCCGCACATGGAGCTTGTAGCGTTTCTGTTCCAGGTAGTCGAAGAACTGCCGGATGCCCTCGAATTTGGCGTCGCCGCTCCAGAGCAGTGCCCGTTCCTCGTCGGACAGGCGGGCGTAGGGGGTCGCGAGGTTCACCCCGCGTCGCTTCATCGCCAGCAGCATTTGCTTCTGCCACCAGTCCGTTCCCGGTTTGGTCCAGGGTTCGATCGCTCCGTCCATAAGGGAGCGCTGGCGGTCGGGGACGACGAGGTCTTCGTCGTAGCGCAGAATGTTGCCGAAGCCCTTGCAGGAAGGACAGGCCCCCAGGGGATGGTTGAAGGAAAAGAGCACCGGCCGGATCGGATCGAACGTTTTTCCGCAACGCTGGCACTGGAACCGGGTGCTATACGTCCGATCGGCTTGTCCGACGACGACGACGCGGCAGATGTCCTCGCCTTCACGGAAGGCGGTTTCCACGGCTTCGGTCAGGCGCGTCCGGTTGTCCGGTCGGAGGACCAGCCTGTCCAGGACGACCGAGAGCGCGGATGGTTCGGTGCGTGGAATGGCCATGCCGGGGTGCAGGTCGAGGATCTCGTCCCCGCAGCGGAGCCGTACGAACCCGCGCGTGAGCAAGGACTCGACGAGGGCGCGGTCGTGACCTGGCCCGGGGTCCTTGATCGGGAACAGGATCATGGCGCGGCCGTCGGGATAGGCGGTCAGCAGATCGTCGGCCACGGCTCCGGGGTGGTAGCCGCGCGCCTCTTCGCGGCAGTCGGGGCAGACCGGGCGGCCGACTTTGGCGAAGAGGAGCCGGAGGAGGTCCGACACTTCCGTCGCCGTGGCCACGGTGGAGCGGGCGGTGCGCACCGGGTTCTTCTGCTCGATCGCGATGGCCGGGCGGATGTTGATGAGCCGGTCCACGTCGGGACGGTCCACGCGTTCGAGAAACATGCGGGCGTATGTGCCCAACGATTCCACGTAGCGCCACTGGCCTTCTGCGAAGAGAGTATCGAAGGCCAGGGAGGACTTGCCGGAGCCGGATACGCCGGTGATCGCGGTCACCGCATTGTGCGGGATGCGCAGGCTGATGTTCTTGAGGTTGTTCTGCCGCGCGCCTTCGATCAGCAGGTCGCCGGGCTCGTGGGCCTTCGTCACGGGGCTTCCCAAGCCGCATCCATGGCTAGCGTATCGCCAGTCTGATGAGCGCGACGACGCCCATATAGAGGGTCAGCGCGCCGGCCATCGCGGGCCAGAAGCCGAGACGGTTGATCGTCAGGATGAGAAACCCGACATAGGCGAGCCAGGACGGGACCAGCCAGAGCAGGTGTTTGGCATAAAGTTGGGCCGGATCGCTCCCGCTGTTCAAATAGATCAGCATGATGGTCACGCCGGTAATGGCCGGAAAGGTGCTGACGAACGCCGCCAGGAAGCCGCGGCCCTGCGTGCCCATATAGGAGGAGAGGCTGACGATCGAGCCTCCCAGCACAAAATACAGAATGGATTTCATCAACTCGCTCATTCACCCTCCCTCGAACGCGCTCTGCGCCTCTCGCACGATCGCATCCCCTTGCCCCGTGTAGCGGGGTGAGAAGTGGAACACGACCAGTTGGCGTACCCCGGCTCGGTTCGCCAGGCGCCCGGCCTGTCGCGCCGTCAGATGGTATCGCTCCCGCGCTTTGTCGGCATCGCAGTCCAGATAGGGCGCCTCGCAATAGAAGACATCCGCGTCCCTGGCCAGCGCCACGATCTTGGCTTCGTTGTCTTCATCGTACCGCACGTCCACGACGTAGGCGAGCTTTTGGCCTCGCGTGATCGTGACGAAGCGGTCGCGGACGTCCCCGAGTACGAATTCCCGCTCCTCCCGCCGGTGCTCGAGGTACAGCGTGGCCGTGAACCGGAAGTCGTCTGGCTGTCCCTGCCAGAGGTGCTGCTTCAGGTCTTTCAGCCAGGACCCCACCGGCAGGCCTGCCGCGCGCAGCCGCTCCTTATTCACGTTGATGTGGAACTGTTCCTGGAGGGCGTAGGCAAACGAGGGGATGCGGTGGTTGAGCGCGATCGCGCGGACTGTGAACATCGGGTCTTCCAGTACGGGGAACGGAGCCTCAGACAACCCATCGGGCGTTACACAGGGCGGCGCTTCCTGCGGGAGGAAGCCTTCGCCGGCGCGGAACGTGGCGGACCGAATTTCACGAGGGTGAAACTCGCGGACTTCCAACGTCAGCGGGTAGCCGTCCACCAGGTTCCAGGTATAGCCGCGCAGCTTGCCCGCTACGTTGGCGATCAGGCCGGGCGGACCGAACAGCCGCAAAGTCTTCCCCCGGCCAAGCGCCACCCGGAGGACTCGGTCGAAGCCGATGAAGTGGTCCATGTGCGTGTGCGAGACGAAGAGATCGCCGGCCCGCAGCAGCCGCGTCGGGCTCAAGGCTTGGTTCTCGCCCAAGTCGAACAGCAAGGCGCGCCTGGCCCAGCGGATCTCCACGTAGAGACCGGGATCGCCGAAGGGCTCGTTGACCAGGTAGCTGGAAAAGGAGGGGTTCATGGAAGAATTGGTTAATCGGATAATTGAATCATTGACGATTGAGCCATTGCAATGCCGATCCGAGTCGATCATTCAATCATCAAATGATTCAATGAATCAATTCTTATGAGAGGACGACTTTGAGGACCGCATACATGACGATGACTTCGACCGCATGGGCCGCGATCGTGGCGTACAGGTTCCGGAGGCACAGCCACAGGACTCCCCATACCATACCATCCCAGAGGGCGATCCAGTGCAGGTGTTTGAAGGTGGCCGTCATGAAGGGATCAAACGAAAAGACCAAAGCCGATCCTCCCAGGGCCAAGGCTGGGCTGAGCCTGGAAGGGATCGATGAGCCGGAACAGAGGGCGAGGAGCCGTCCCAGGAGAAATCCGCGGAAGTTCAGTTCTACGCCGACGGCGATGATCAGAATAGCCCAGGGGAGCATCATCACGGCAGGGGCCTGAGCGTGGGGCGTGTGGCGCAAAAAATCGATGTCGCCTCCGATGAAGGGAACCAGCCAGAGGATGACTGAGACGTTGACCACACCCAATGCGAGGCCGGTCGGGATTCCCCAGCGGAGCCCTTGTACGAGAAGCGAGGGGCTCAGCCCCAGCTTGGTCAGGATGGCTCGGTTCCGACCGGCCCAGATCGCAAGTCCGAGATAGGCCAAAACCTGAGGGGCAAATTGGATCGTCCAGAGGCGTTGCAGATCGGCTGGAAGGGCGTAGTAGAGAGTCGTGGACAGGACCGGGAGCAGCGCAAGCCAGGCGAGCCGCTCTACGTCCTGGTCTGTTGCACGATCGATCATCCGGCAGGGGACTGTCATGCAAGGCCGGGGAGCAACCTTCGCCCCATCGGACAGCGGGCGGACACCGGGCTATTGCAGCTCGATGTGGTAGCGTTCGAGCGTCGTGCCCTTGTTCCTCGCCAGGTTGGAGAGGGACTTGTTGTAGTCCACGATCGCCCGCAACTCGCTGCCTTGGGCGGTGGCAAGGTCACGCTGGAAGTCCAGCACGAAGCGGGTGGTGCTCAATCCCACGTTCAGCCGTTCCCGTTCCGCCTGGAGCTGTTTCTCCGCCATGAGGCGAGCCGAGCGCGTGGTTTCGATCCGCTTGAAGTCGGTCTGGACGCGCCGGACCGCCTCCCGGACTCCGACGATCACTTGCTGCCGGATGCTTTGCAAGGTGACCTGGGCGTTGCGGGACTCGATCTGACGCTTGTTGAACTGGCTGATGGCCGAACGGTTGCCCAAGGGCATGCTCAAAACCAGCCCCGCGCCGTAGTTATAGTAGTCGCCGGAAGCGCCTTTGGTGAACATGTCGCTGGCGTCTCGTCCCAGGCCGGCGAGGCCGGAGGTGCCCTGGAAGGAGAGGTTGGGCAGAAGCTGATTCTTGGCAAACTTGCTGTTGATCTCGCTGGTTTCGATATTCTTGCCGGCCTGTAGGATTTCGGGGCGTCGTTCCATGGCGACGTCGATGGCTTCCGGAAGGCTGATCGGCTCGAGCGTCTTGACCGGCTGGTCGAGCGGCACCAGCCGCACATCCTGTCGGAGTTCCTCCTCGGAGGGGTTCAGCAGGCGGCGCAGTTGATCCTCCTGGTCGTGGATCGCTTTCTCCGCGATCAACACCTGTTCCACGCGGGAGGCGACGGCGGCCTCGGCCTGGAGGACGTCGACGATCGCCATCACGCCGGCTTTGGCCTTGGCCCGGTTGCTGGCTAGTAATTCGTCCGCGGCCTTGAGCGCCGCTTGGGCCACCTTCAGGTTTTCATTCGCAAAGACCAGTTCCCAGAAGGTCTGTTCGACAGTGGCGATGACCGTGAGCACGCGGTCCAAAAAGACGTGCTCCTCCACCTTGGCGTTGTTCTGCGCCACCTTGATAAAGGTCTTGTTGATGTCCGTGCCGAAGTTACGCAGCAAGGGTTGCGTGAGGGTCAGCGCGAGGCCGGAGGTCCAGCCGGGGTTGAACAGGAAGGTCTGCGGCCCGGCGACGAACGTCCGCTGGGGGCTGTAGTTCAAGTCGTAGTTGGCGCCGGT
>SCVQ01000254.1 GCA_004296865.1 Nitrospirota bacterium | reverse complement strand
GAGGGACGCGGATTGGCATCCTTGTCCTTGGCCGTGTAGGCGGATTGGCCGCCCGGGGTCTGGGCGCGCGCCGGCGCGAGCGGAGGCAGGGCGGCAGCGAGGACCAGACATGCCGCGGCGAGCATCGCGTGCTTCATCGGGTGGAATGGTATCATCGCTTGCTGAATTTATGCACTGCATCGGGCTTCTTTCCATGATTCGCAAAGCGACCCTGGCCGACCGTCCCCGCATCTACGATATCCGCCACGCCGTCCGGGAGAATCGCCTGAGCCAGGCCTCCGCCGCGAAGGTCGACACGACCGCGGACTGGATTTTCAGGAACGCGGCATTTTGGGTGTGGGAGGAGGACGGCGCCGTCCAGGGCTTTGCCGTGGCCGACCCGCGCGACGGCACGATCTTCGGCCTGTTCATCCATCCGGATTACGAAGGCCGCGGCATCGCCCGCGCGCTGCTGCCGCGGGCCTGCGAGGATCTGCGCGCAGCAGGCTTTGCGGTGGCGACGCTCACGACCGGCCCCGGGACACGGGCCGAACGCTTCTATCGCGAGAACGGTTGGGAGGATGTCGGCCGCCAGGACAACGGCGAGATCATCTTCCGCAAGGCCCTCTGAGTAATTAACCTCACCCTGAGGAGGCGCGCAGCGCCGTCTCGAAGGGTGGGATCAACGGTGCTGTAGCCCATGCTTCGAGACGGCCACTACGTGGCCTCCTCAGCATGAGGTGGTTTTGTGCCAGGCGGAAAGACTCTAGCGGCGCGGGACGAGCCCCAACTGCTGCATGATCGCGAGGCTGTCCGTCAGGTTCCAGGTTTCGACGATCCGGCCCTGCTCGTCGAAGCGGTGCAGATCCCAGAAGGTCGCCTGGATCCGGCGGTTGGTCGGTGCCACGCCCATGACGGGCTGCGAATGGGTGGCGATCGTCGTGCAGTGGCCCATGACCCAGTCGTCTTCGGCAACGGCGTGCTCGACGACGATTTTCAGGTCGGGCCAGCTTTCGCGCGTCGAGGCCAGGGACTGCCGGATATGCTCGCGTCCAGGCCCGACATCGCGCGACCTGATCTGGTGATCGGGCGCGTAGTGGCTCATGCAGCGGTCGAGGTCCTTGTCGTTGAAGGCAGCCTTGGCCTTCAGATAGTTGTCCTTGTTCCTCGCCGCGGTCGGATTGCTCATCGGCTTTCCTTTCAACTCCAGCAGAGCCTATGGGTCGGGATAACCCTTGCGTTGAACAAACGTGCGGGCAATACACGAAAAATGCCGACCGCCGGCCTTCCCTTCGCGACATCGGTCTTCTCGGTCGACGTGGACGGGGTCGCGCCGCACTGCAATCCCGTCACTTGCGTGATCTCCGGCATCCGGGGTTCCGTCTCGGTCATCGGTGGCGGCGAGCAGGTGACCGGCGAGGTCGTGCTCATCCGCCCGGGAATCGAACACAAGGTCGTCTGCACGGGCAGCGGCCTCAACGCCATGTATCTCGATGGCCTCGCCTGGCCCGGACGAGCCGCGCTCGCCCAACGCTTGAGCGGCGGCATCGGGGACCTGGCGCTCGAGGCGATCTTCCAGAACCGAGAGGCCCAGGATGAACTGCGGCGGCGGCTCGCCATCGACGCGCCTCCCTGTTCGCCGCAATTGGCAACCGTCATCGAAGACCTGGCGTCCGATCCGATGTCGAGGATGACCCAGTTCG
>SCVQ01000253.1 GCA_004296865.1 Nitrospirota bacterium | reverse complement strand
CGCGAGGGCCGAATCCGCTCACCGGAAACGACAAGAACGTAAACAATGCCAAGGGGTCGACGCCGGGCGTCGGCGTGATCAAAGTCACCGAGGGAGGCAAAGGCGGGCAGTTCGTCGGGATCGCCAGGATCACCAACATGAAGGACGGGAAGGAAACCGCCGATACCCACGGAGTGGGAGTTAGGAAATAGACTTCCCGTCCGAGGAACACAGCCTAAGCTTACACGCTGAGGTCTCCCGAGGGACCGAAGCGGCCGGTTTCTCCGAGGGGTTTATCCACTCGGAGGTTGTCCGTCTGGAACGAATCGACCAGTTCTTCATCGGATGGCGGCTCCCAGCCGAGCTTCCGGAGTGTCTCGCCCACGATCTTCCGGAGGGCATCGGGAGCGCTCAACCGGCTGGTGGCAAAAGAAAGGGCCCGCTCGTTCGTCTCCACCTCCGAGGCCTTGGGATCGAACAGGAAGGCGACCAGCGGCTCGATGGCGGCATCACCGATCAGGACCAGCGAGTCGGCGGCTCGTTCGCGCAGGACATTGTCCTTGAGCATCATCATGAGGTCCGGGATGACGCGAGGGTCGCGGAAATGTCCCAGGGCGGTGGCTGCGGCCTCCTTGATGAACGCTTCCTCGCTGACGATACAGCCGGGAGTCGGCGTCCCCTCCTGACGAATCCCCTTCCCCTTGAGTGCATCCAGGACCGGCTGCAACGCCCGAGCATCCCCGATCATTCCCAACGACATGATCGCGTGCCGCTTGACGGCCCCGTCTTTCATCGCTTCGATCAGCGCATCGATGGCCCGCGCGTCCCCGATCATCCCCAGCGCAATCGTGGCATCCTCCCTAACCGCTCGGTCTGGATCCTTCAACGCCTCGATCAGCGCTTCCACAACCGGCAGGTCTTTTACCCATGACCGGCCGAACTGGTAGTCGGTGGTCATGCCACCCAGGGCCCTGGCGGCGTGGCAACGGACCACGTAATCCGGATCCTTGAGGGTCTGGATCAGCGGCTGGACGGACGGCAGGCCGATCGCAACGAGGGCCGTGCCCGCCGTCTCCCGCACGGTTTTCGACGAATCCTTGAACAACTTGAGCAATGCGGGAACCGCCTTGGCCGCACCGATTTTCCCCAAGGCCTCCGCGGCCGCACTCTTGACGGCCCCGTCACGGTCCCGGCAGGCCACCATCAAGGCCTCCACCGCCGAAGCGTCCTTGATCTCACCGCAGGTCTTCGCCGCATATTCCCGGACCCGCCACCGCTCATCCTTTAACGCCTTGATGAGTCGCTCGATGACCGTTGGGCCGAGGTGGGTCATGGCAGCCACCACTTCGTTGCGTACCTCCATGATGGAGTCATTGAACAAGTTGACCAGCGCCTCCACCGCCTGGGGGCCTCCGATCTTGGCAACCCCCCAGCTTGCGTGGGCCCGCACCGACCAAAACTCGTCTCCGCAAGCCTGGATCAAGGCCGTCACGGTGCTGGGATCGGCCAGCTCAGCCAAGGCCTTGGCCGCTTCTTCCCGCGTCGCATCATCGACGTCTTCTAACGCTTCGAGCAGATCATGCACTGCATCGGCCATAGTCCACCTCAAACAACATCGCCCGGCCCGAGTCAGGTGACCGTCGGGCCGTCATCAGACGGCCATCAATAGTCGCGCTGGCCCCCATAGGGCTGGGTCCGGCTGCACGTGATCGTGAGCGTCTGCGTCCCTCGCCCAGACACGCATTGGTCCAGCGACGGCGTGAAATCCAGCGCCCCGTCAAGGGTCACGACGAAGGGAAAATCGAAGGTAAAGGTCCCGAATCGGTACGAGCCGGGCTTTAGCTTCAACTCGTAGGGTGTCGTCGTCCGCAGCGCATCGGTGCTGTCTGGATCGAGGGTCATGATCGCCGGCGTCTTCCCCGGCACGTGCCACCACGTGGGCGGGGTCAGGGCCGTGGCATCCACGGTGATGGGATATTCCTTCGCATAGATGCTCGGCGGCGCCGCAGCCGCCGGTTGCACGGAGCTTAGGGCGATCAGGCCCAGGAGCGCAGCCAAGACCCACCAGGCGCCAGGCGCCAAGGCTTCTCGTACCTGTACAGACGATACAGGCGAAACCTCGCCCAGTCTACGGTCGTGCTTTCCCATCAACTCTGACAGCCCCCTCATGATCCACCGATGCGGGCCGCGGAGCCGTGAAGATTTCCTCAACCGCCCGGCTCTCCCACTCAGTATGGGTCTCCAACCCCAAGGTCCGCATCACCGTCGCTCCCGTGTCCATGATCGACACCGGTTGCTTGATCGCATAGCCAGGCTTAATTCCAGCTCCCCAGGCGATCCAGGGAATGCGCGGCAAGGAAGCGCTGGCGGCCTCACTGCCATGGTCGCCCAGTTTGGCGTTGCCCGCATTATTATTGAGCGAGGTCACGAAGACCGTCGTCCGCCCCAAGAGGCCCAACTCCCGATAGATGCCCAGGATCGAGCCGATCGCCTGGTCCACGTTCCGCAACGATTCCCGATAGGCCGGCGAGTTCCATCCCTGCGCCGCACCGGCCCGGCCCGGCTCCGGCAGATGCACGACCAGAAAATGCGGCAGGGACAAGATCGCATGGCCATACCCGTGCCCGCTCGTGGCTTTGCGGAAATACTCGCGGATATAACCGACCACGGTGCCCGCGCTGCACTCCGGCTTCAGCGGCCCGCACATTTGATAATCCGTATAGGGCTCCGGCTTGGCCAACTGATAGAGGGACTCGTCCATGAAAAAGATCGCGCTGTCCCGCCCCCCGCTCAAATCTAAATAATCAAAGACAGTGGGTGGACGCGGATAGCCCCGGATAAAATCGAACGTATTCCACGTAATCCCATGCTTCTCCACCGGCAACCCGGTGAACAGCGAGGCCATGGTCGGCAACCGCAGAGGCGGATTGACGCCGGTCGCAGACCAGGTCACAGCCCCTTCCTTCACCAGACGGCTCAACACCGGCATGGGTCCGCCCTTGAGCGCATCCTGCCCCACCCCTTCCAGGACCACTAGGATGACGTGCTCAGGCTGGACCGGTATGGCCGGCGCAGCCTTCGAAGCCGACGCGGCCAGAGGAACGGTCATGTTGGCAAGTACCAGCCCGACAACCGCCCACAAGCGAAGATCCGACAATCCCTTCACAATCGCTCCTATGATGTGATCACGGTCGGCCCGCGCGCACAGTCCTCTGACTCGCGCAGTAGAGAGGCGCAGGTACCTTAACATGTCAATTTCTGACCGGTCAACCATCCCCGGACACGGTTATCGGCCAGTCTCGGACACCATTGCGCTGGGGTCTGCCTTTCAGGTATGACAAGACCACGATGCCGACGGAAAATAATTTTCAGCACGCGACCTATTCACGGTCCGACCCGGGCGACCGCGTGGCCTATCGGGACTTCGCCGTCGGCGCTCCGCCGGATTCGCTGGCCTGGCAAGATGAAATGGCGCGGCTGGGCGGCGAGATGGCCAAGGCCGGTGTCAGGGCCGTGCTGTTCGTGCACGGCGCCGTCCTCGGCACGGACCTCTTCGGCGCGCAACGGCTGGATGAAGTCGGCGGTTTGAAACGTGGTTACTCGCGCGGTATTTCCGGCATGGAGGCCCTGCTGGCACTCTTGCGGGAAGACACAAACGGACTGGCAGCCATTCCAGGTAGTCCCAAGCCGCCCCTCAACGACGGGGAAGTCACCAGGAACCTGATCGACAAGCAGGCCGGCGACACAGGCAATTTCACCGGCGCCTATGTCGAACTGTTCCGAAACGCCCTCAATCGCAACACGCCTCGCCCCATCGTTTGCGCACGCTACCTCTGGTCTTCCGAACAGCACCATCTGGGACGGGCCCTTGCGGCCTGGCACTTGCTCGAACGGCTCAGAGTCATCTGTATGGAACAGAAGCTAGGGGCCGGCGATCAGTTGCTCGTACAGGCCCAGGGCCATGCGGGACAAGTGCTGGCACTCGCCTCAAATCTCCTGGCCCCAGGCCCATCCTCAGGACGAGAGACCTATTTCCAAATACTCAAGGCCTATTACGAACGAACGCAGACGGCGCCCGGCACACTGCCCCGCCTGCTTCAGATCGAGAACGCAATCCAGGCCGGGACCATCTTACACGGCGCGGTCCTGGACATCGTCACCTTCGGCACCCCCATCCGGTACGGCTGGGAGACATCCGGTCTCGGCAAGCTGCTCCATGTCGTCAACCACCGCCCGATGCGTACCGATGGGAAACGATGGCTGGCCAAGATGGACC
>SCVQ01000252.1 GCA_004296865.1 Nitrospirota bacterium | reverse complement strand
CTTCGCCATCAAGGGCCGTCATGTCGAGTCCTAAAAAACGTGAAGCGGTGTTCGTGAAGCGTTAAACGGGAAAGACCTCCTACGCTTCACGCTTCACGATTAAGGGGACGACGAGGGATATGTGTCAGAGTCGACAATGACTGGGCAGGGCAGGGAATCCGGCGAGGGCTTGTCCTTCTGGCTGGTCGGCTTCTGTTTGCTCATCGTCCTGCCGATTTTGAACGTGCTGCCGGAAGCGGGCTCATGGCTGCACGTCTCGGACTTCACGCTGAACCTGTTCGGCAAGTTCCTGGCTTTCGCGATCCTCGCGCTCGGCTTGGATCTGATCTGGGGCTATACCGGCATCTTGAGTCTCGGTCACGGAGTTTTTTTCGGCCTGGGCGCCTATGCGATCGGCATGCACATGATGCTCTCGATCGGGACCGAGAGCGTCTACGGCAGCGCCTTGCCCGACTTCATGGTCTGGAATCAAGTGAAGGAGCTGCCGCTGTTCTGGCAGCCTTTCTACAGCGCCTGGTTCGCGGTGGTGGCGGCTGTCCTCGTTCCGACCCTCTTTGCGGCGCTGTTCGGGTTCTTGGCGTTCCGGAGCCGGATCAAGGGCGTGTACTTTTCCATCATCACGCAGGCCTTGGCGCTTTCGGCCTGGCTGGTCTTCAATCGCAACGAGACGAACCTGGGCGGGACCAACGGGTTGACGGATTTTAAGACTCTCCTGGGATTCCGTTTAAGCGAGTCGGGCACGCAACGGGGCCTGTACGTGGTGACCGTGCTCTGCTTGGGCGGCGCCTATCTCCTGTGTCGTTGGATCATCCGATCCAGGACCGGCAAGGTGCTGGTGGCGATCCGAGACAGCGAGCAACGGGTGCTTTTCTCCGGCTATTCCCCGGCCAACTACAAGCTCTTCGTTTTCGTGGTCTCGGCCGCCTTAGCCGGGCTGGCCGGCGCTCTCTATGTCCCGCAGGTGGGGATTATCACGCCTGCGCAAATAGGTGTGTTGCCGTCGATTGAGATGGTCATCTGGGTGGCGGTCGGAGGGCGTGGCACGTTGGTGGGGGCTGTGTTGGGCTCCGTGGGTGTCAACCTGGGACGCAGTGTGTTGACCAACCATTTTCCGGAACTCTGGCCCTTCTTCCTGGGTGGGCTGTTTATCGCGGTTGTCTTATTCTTTCCGGAAGGCTGCGTCGGACTGGTTCGGAAAGTAAGCGGTGGATGGCTTTCCCGAAAGCGAAACGGCGACGAGTTGGACAAGTCAGTGGCGGCCTCGGAGCCAGGGAGCCGGTAGCCATAGATGGGCAGTGGGCTCGGTGGAGTGAGCGTGCGCGATAGCGAGGCGTGACGTGACCGACGAACGGGGCTCGATCATCTACCTGGAAGACGTCACGGTCGACTTCGACGGCTTCAAGGCGCTCCGCCATCTCAACTTCATCGTCAACTATCACGAGTTGCGCGTCGTGATCGGTCCCAACGGAGCCGGCAAGACCACCTTGCTGGACGTGATCTCGGGGAAGGCGAAACCCCAGTCCGGCCGCGTCATTTTCGGCAAGGACCAGGACCTGATGCCGCTGCGCGAAAACCAAATCGCCTCGTTGGGGATCGGTCGCAAGTTCCAGACACCCTCGGTCTACGGCAATCTGACGGTCTGGGAGAACCTGGAACTCTCGATCAAGCGGGAGAGCAAGGGGGTCTTTTCGACGCTCTGGGCCAAGTCCACGCCAGGCGAGGCCGAGCGGATCGATGGGGCCTTGGTTACCATCGGGCTGGCGGAGAAGCGGAGCGTCCGGGCCGGAGCGCTCTCGCACGGCGAAAAACAATGGTTGGAGATCGGCATGGTGCTCTTGCAGGATCCGACGCTCCTCCTGGTGGATGAGCCGGTGGCCGGCATGACCGACCAGGAGACCGAGCAGACGGGCCAGTTGTTGCAGTCGCTGGCGGACAAGCATTCCATCATCGTGATCGAGCATGACATGGAATTCGTGCGGCAGATCGCCCGCACCGTCACGGTCCTGCACGAGGGGACCGTCCTCTGCGAGGGGCCGGTGGAGAAAATCCAGTCGGACCCGCGCGTGGTGGAAATTTATCTGGGCCGCAAGAAGGAAAAAGCGAGCGCGTCAGAGCGAGTGAATTGAGCGAGACCGATAAAACTGTAGTTGATGTTGTGAGGGAAGATGGCTGGGTGCCCTCTGTGCTCGCAGAGCCCCCACCTCAGAAAGTGGTCGCTCGATGCGCGCAGTTGAGGGCATCCCAGCCATCCTTAGAAACCCTCGCCCCGACGTGGGGAGAGGGGAGGAGGGTGAGGGAAGATGCTGCGACTTGATAACCTCAACGTCTACTACGGCGAGAGCCACATTCTCCGGAACATCGCGCTGGAGGTGGGGGCAGGCCAGGTCGTCTGCCTCATGGGTCGGAACGGAGTCGGCAAGACCACGCTGCTCAAGACCATCATGGGTCTGCTGAAGTCGCGGACTGGGCGGATGCAGTTTGACGGAGCCGATGTGTCGGAGGAAAGCCCAGACCGACGGGTCCGGCGGGGCATTGCCTATGTGCCGCAGGGGCGCGAGATCTTCCCGCACCTTTCGGTGCGTGAAAATCTCAGGCTGGGCTATGAGGCAAGGCCGGCGTCCCAGATTGGCGGGTCGGAGAAGGACGCCTACGACGAGGTCTTCTCGCTGTTTCCGGTTCTGGCTCAGATGCTGGAGCGGGCCGGCGGAGTCTTAAGCGGAGGGCAGCAACAGCAACTGGCCATCGGGCGGGCATTGCTCTCCAAGCCGAAGCTGCTGCTGCTGGATGAGCCGACTGAGGGCATCCAGCCGTCCATCGTGGAGCAAATCGAGCAAGTGATCGAGGGGTTCAAGGCCGAGCGGCGATTTGCCATTCTGCTGGTCGAACAGTACATGGAGTTTGCGGCCAGACTGGCCGATACCTATGTGATCATGGCCAAAGGGGCGGTGGTGGCGTCGGGGCGTGCGGCGGAGTTGAGCGAAGAACAGGTGAAGCAGCATTTGATCGTCTAGGAAGGCTGGGTAGCTTCCCGTGCTCGTGGAGGCCGCACTTCAGAAAGTGCTCCCTCGACACGCGCAGTTTGGAAGCCACCTAGCCTCCCTATTGGAAGTACATATTCTCGCCCCGAGCGGAGAGAGGGTGAGGGGTAAGAGAAGAGAGGTGCTCGCGCAACGCGCGCCCTCAGAAGGGCCTCATTGGACGCGCGCAGTGGCGGCGTTGGAGTTGAGTGAAAAGCAAGTCAAGTCACACCTCATCGTCTCATCCCTTTCATTTCCATCCGGCTTCAGGCAAGATTCGCGACATTCAGAGGAGGCCCGCCTGCGTCGGATTGCTCTGCTCATTCCGAATCGCTTCTGCATCGGGATTGTCCTCTGCGTCGTATTGTTTCAGGGGCAGGTCGACAAGGTCGTTGCCTTAGATGGTCCGGCTTCTGCGGTCGTTGCGCCAAGCCCAACAGAAATTGGCGGTAGGGATGTCGGGGAGAAGCGAGTCATTTCGCAAGCGCTCGGTATTGTCTTTTCCGGCTACCTGGAAGGTTCCTATACCCAGAATTTCAATAACCCTTCGAGCAACATCAACCAGCTGCGGATCTTCGACGTCAACGCCAACCAGGTCAGACCCAATTTGGCGAAGCTCGTGCTCGAGAAAGAAGCCAAAGCGGGCGGGAGCGTCGAGGACCGAGTCGGGTTCCGCGTCAAGTTCAACTTCGGGAGGGACTCGAAGTTCATCGGCGGCACCAATCTCAGCAACCTGGCCGACTTCCAGGAATTCTACGGCCAATATGTGGCTCCGCTTGGGAAGGGGCTGGACCTCAAGGTTGGCCGCATCAATACCCTCATTGGGTACGAGGGCCTCGAGAGTCCGAACAACCTGAACTATTCTCGATCCTGGCTGTTCGGGTTAGGGCAGCCCTTTACCACCTTCGGCGTACGGGCCTCCTACCAGTTCAGCAAGCAGGTCTCGTTTTCGATCGGGGGAATCAACTCGATTACGTCTGCGACCAGCGATGCCACGAACGATTTAATGGTGGAGTCGGCCCTGACACTCAGTCCGACAGACCGGGTGAAGTTCACCCTCTATGGACTCTTCGGGCCTCGGAATGGACAGACCGCGGGCTCGGGCGGCAATCGTTTGCTAGGAGGCGGAATCCTGAGTGTCCAGCTGACCGAAAAAACATCGGTTGTGCTGGAATCCTACTATGCGAACCAAACGAACAGCAGTGCGTTGAGCCGGGCGGGCAACGCGCGATGGGATGGGGTGGCAGGCTATGTTCTCTATGACTTGACGGATCAGTGGGGCCTCCGATTCCGCAGCGAGCTCTTTGAGGATGCGGGGGGCTATGTGTCTTGCAACGGGACCGAATCGTATGCCAAGGCGAATGTCTGCGTCGGGGCGACGCCGACAGCGACGGCCCCGGACATTGCGCAGACTCTCTGGGAGACCACCTATACACTGCAATACAAGCCGGTGCACTCGCTGATCACCCGCTTGGAGTTCCGGCAGGATCACTCGAACAAGAACGTTTTCCAATATGGGACCGGTCCTGCGAATCATCAGGAGACCCTGTCGCTGGATGTGATTTATTTATTTTGATCATCCCCCTAGGAGATGTATCCGGCAAGCAAGAGGTAGCCGGGAATCCAGCCCGTGAAGATGGCTTGGAGAACCGTTATCCAGCCGGTTACTCTGCTGACCGGCTTCTGAATGGTCAGAAGCAAAAAATAGAGAAACCACAAGCCGGCCCAGGCCAGCCAGTTGAGCCCGAGCCAGGTTGCCCAGACCTTGCCCCCGGCTCCGGCCAAGATCGTGAGCCTGGTGGGAATCGCCGTAATGGCAACAAACAGGCTATACCAACCAAGGCCTCGCCCATCCGCTCCGTTGAAACGGTTGAAGGCTACCCACAAGTATGTGAACGCAAACAGCAGGACGTGGGCTCCGAAGACGATGGTTTCGTGCGTGTGCTGAAAGATGCTGTGCATAGCCGCCAAAAAAGAGGTCGTGCCGACCAGGACGTTGATGACGGCGATTTCCCTGTCCTGGATATGGCCCAGGACCCAGATCCCATTGCAGAACAGCACGGCCCCGACGCACGGTAGCATAGGGCTGTCGGGCCATCAAGAAAGCGGCGAAGGACGGGTTTGAATGTCGCCCGACCTTGTGCTAGTCTTCTGCCCCGTTGGCGTGTTGACGGTAGCGGAAAAATAACAGAGTAAATTGGAAGCAACGTAAACGGCAGGTGAGCGGGTGAGCCGATGCATTTGACGCCACGAGAACAAGAAAAGCTCCTGATCTATGTCGCGGCCCAGTTGGCTAAGGACCGGAAGGCGCGGGGGCTCAAGCTGAATCATCCGGAGGCGGTGGCCTACTTGACCGCTGCCGTGCTGGAAGGGATTCGGGATGGACGGACAGTCTCTGACCTCATGAGCTATGGAGCGACTTTGCTCAGCAGGGATGACGTAATGCCCGGCGTTCCTGAAATGTTGGCGGAGTTTCAGGTTGAAGGAACATTTCCAGATGGAACTAAGTTAGTCACAGTTCATCAACCTATTAGGCGGTAAAGCGGTAAAGTGGTAGCGTTAGTTAAAGTTTACTTTCTGGCGGTTGTGGTCCCAAGGTGGAGCAAGTCA
>SCVQ01000251.1 GCA_004296865.1 Nitrospirota bacterium | reverse complement strand
CCGAGAGGCCGACCAGCGTTCTCAAGAAGATCGTCGGCGTGGCATTCGTGACGTGCCTGCCCACAAGGCCGGCCAGAAGCCCGATGGCGCCTTTGGTCATCACATTGAGCCAGACGCTTCCGGCCGAGAAGAGGTCTTGGACGAAGCCCAGCGCCAACCCGACCAACAGCCCTTCGATCTCGCCACCCAGGAATCCCACCAGGCAGGCCGCCACAAGACATAGGTCCGGGCCAACCCCGGCCACACTGACGTGACGGAGCAGCGTCGCCTGGACCGGAACCAGCCCGAACACCAAACCGGCATAGAGTGGAAGTCTCACGGCTTGTGCTCACCGGATGAGCCGGTCGATGAAGCCGCCGGATCCGCCTCGGCCTCCCCGAGCGGGCGTGGATCGATAATGACCAGCACCTCTTCGTATTTGTGCGAATCCGCCTCCGGCACAATTTCTGCCGACTGGAAGAGATCATCCTCCTCCTTGTCGATTCGCGTGATCGTCCCAATGGCCAGCCCCCTGGGAAACCCTCCGGTCAAGCCCGAGGTCACGACAACATCGCCGGCCCGGACCGTGGAGAGAAGGGGGATGTATTTCAGGCGGGCACGGCCGTCAACGGTGCCTGCGACGATGCCTTCCTCCCTCGTACGCTGGATCAAGCCCGTCACCGCATTGTTGGGGTCAGTGATCAGCAGCACGACCGACGAGAATGGGGAGGTCTTCACCACCCGCCCCACCACCCCGTCCGGGGTCATGACGCCCATTTCGACTCGAATGCCGTCCCGCTCGCCCTTGTTCAGCACGACGCTCCGATACCAGTTGGTCGCATCACGGCCGATGATCTGCGCCGCGACAGTGCCGGGCTTCAGCCGCTCCTTAAATTCGAGCAGCTTGGCGAGGCGCTGGCTGGCGGCCACCATTTCCTGTAACTCGACGTTCCGGCCACGCAGCTGCTGGAGTTCCCGGTGCAAGCGCCGGTTCTCTTCCGCGACGTGGTGCAAGGCGACGTAGCCCTCCCACGTATCCCGCAAACTGCGATCCAGCGTGGAAAAGGCGTTGAGCGGAAGCGCGACGATCTGGGCCAGCGGCTGCCCGATGCTCCGGAGCAGACCTCGGCTCTGTTTGGGAAGCATGAAGACGAGGGACAGCAGCAGCAGCACCGCCAACAGCAACAGCCCCCGCCTTGTTCCGAAAGTCGTACGAAACATGGCCATCCGCGTGCGGGCCGGGAAGTGAACCCCCTAGCGGGAGCTGCTACACTGCGACATCACCGAGACCTTGCGGAGCAGATCCAGTTCGTCAAGGATCTTGCCGACCCCCAGCACCACGGACGTCAGGGGGTCGTCCACCGTAATGATCGGCAGGTTCGTTTCCTCTCGAAACCGCATATCCATGCCTTTCAACAAGGACCCGCCTCCGGTCAACACAATGCCGCGATCGATGATATCGCCTGCCAGCTCCGGGGGGGTATTCTCCAGCGCCACCTTGATCGCGTTGACGATCGTCCCGATGGGCTCCTGGAGCGCTTCCCGGATCTCGGCGTCATCCACCACCAGGGTGCGTGGAATGCCCGAGATCAGATCCCGCCCTTTAATCGACATCGTTTTTTTCTCCTCGAACGGGTAGGCCGATCCGATCTCCACCTTGATCCGCTCGGCCATGTGCTCCCCGATCAGGAGGTTGTATTTCTTCTTCACGTAACTCATGATCGCGTCGTCCATCCGATCTCCCGCCACTTTGACGGATTCGCTATAGACGATCCCCCCCAGGGAGATGACCGCGATGTCGGTCGTGCCGCCCCCGACGTCCACCACCATGTTGCCGGACGGCTCCGTAATCGGGAGCCCGGCCCCGATCGCCGCCGCCACCGGCTCTTCGATGAGATAGACCTCCCGCGCCCCGGCCAGCTCGGCCGAATCCCGCACCGCCCGTTGCTCCACCTGCGTGATCCGGGACGGCACGCCGATGATGATGCGGGGACGCACGAAGGTGCTCCGATTGTGCGCCTTGGTGATGAAATACTTCAGCATACGCTCGGCCATTTCAAAATCCGCGATCACGCCCTCTTTCATCGGCCTGATAGCCGTGATATTGCCCGGCGTCCGACCGAGCATTTTCTTGGCTTCCGTGCCCACCGCCAGAACTTTCTCGGTCTTCTTCTCCACCGCCACGACCGAGGGTTCGTTCAGCACAATGCCTTTTCCCCGGACATAGACCAGGGTGGTCGCAGTCCCCAGATCAATGGCCAGGTCGTTCGAAAACCAACCTAGTACGTCACCTGTAAAGCCCACCGTGTCCTCCCTTCGTCAGCCTTGCCCTGAGGTGACCGTTGTCTGTTTCCGTGGGAACCTACCCGTCAGTCTCGGATATCCAGTTGCCCCGCATCCAAGACCTGCGTGCGCGCGATCTCATCGCCCAGCCGCACCCCTTGCTCGTTTCCGATGACCAGCAGGCCTTCAAACACCGCGATTGCGGCCGCCAACACCCACCCGACATAGGGAACCGGAAAGAGGAGGTAGGCCAGGGCCAGGGGCAAATTTCGGATGATGGACTCCTTGAAGCCGGCCACTTCGTGTGTGTGCGGAATGACGGTCTGCAGGCCGATCAGACGCTTCCCGACGCTGCGTCCTCCGGAAAATCCGTCGGCAATCAAGAGATAACCCAATCCTGCCAGCCAGCCGACCGGCGAAACCAACCGACCGGCTGCAGCAACGACGATCACATCCACGAACTTGGCGATCAAGCGATTGAGGACCTGCGCTTTGGGATAGACTCCAGCGCCCAAAGGGCTTGCTCCCTGTCCCTCCTCTGCCAAGTGCTCGCCTCGCAATTGATGAACAAGTATAGCAAACTCCCTGCTGGATCACAAACCACTCCACAAAACCGGATAAGCAATCGACGCATCCCGTTCGCGCAGCGCGCCGTGGGTTTCTCGCACGACAAGACGATTCGCCGCCTGAAGCCGTTTCCGCCTTGCCTTTGAACCCGCTGCTCGGTACAATTCCACCCAGCATGGAGAACCGACATGATTAAACTGATGCGGGAAGGTGCGCACAAGTATCCCTGGCTGTTGAAATCCATCATGGGAACCCTGGCCATCGCCTTTGTGATCACCATGGGCTGGTGGGGGTTCGGGGAACAGGAAACGAATGCGGTCGTCTCGGTGGGAGACCTGACGGTCACGCGGGACGAATACCGGCGCACCTTCGAAAACACCTACCGGTTCTACAAAGAAAACGTCCAGGGGGACTTCAAGGAAGAAACGTTGAAGCAGTTCGTGATCGACGGGCTGATCGAAAACAAGATTTGGACGCTGGCCGCCAGGGACATGGGCTTGTCCGTCAGCCCCGCCGAGCTGCGCGACAGCATCATGCAGCGCAAGGACTTCCAACGCAACGGCACGTTCGACCCCGACGTGTATCGACGAATCTTGGCGGCCAACCGCCTCACGCCCGCCCTCTTCGAATCGCTCTACACCGTCGAGTTATTGAGTGCCAAAGCCATGACCGTGGTCCGCGACTCCGTGGCCCTCACGCCGGCCGAGATCGCCGAAGCGCAAGCCCTCATGGCCCGTCAACCTGACGTGAAGCCGAACGCCGGCCAATCGGCCAGCGAGCGGATCCTCCAGGACTTCCTGATGCAGAAGCAGCAACGCGCCCTCCTAGCCTACAAGGAATCCATGAAGGCGCGGCTCCCCATCAAGATCCACAAGGAACTGCTCTAGCAGGCTGCTGAAAAAGTCCCCCAACTTTGTTCTCGGTCGCTCCGACCACTCAACGTACTATTAAGTACGCCTCCTGGCCGTCGCTCCCTGCGGCCTCGTTGGCTGGCCTTTTTGAGCAGCCTAGGGGGGGAATCCATCCTGCCCCCTTACTTCCTCTTTACTCCCTTGTGGAGATTATTATCCAAGGAAACGTTCGAAGACGTCCCCCAAATTCGCCTGAGTAGCGGCTCCACCTGGATCGGGGAAAAGACTAGCAAACGAGATATTCATAAGCTCTAGGTCGTGCAAGGCCTTTGCAGCTTCGTGCCCAGGTATTTCAAATCGTTCCAGGCAGTACTCAAGACCTCGGCTTCGCAAGTAGGATTCCACATCTACATGAAGATCGGAAGAGC
>SCVQ01000250.1 GCA_004296865.1 Nitrospirota bacterium | reverse complement strand
GTGGATGAACGGCTGAGCCACAAGGGCGAGGCAGGTCGCGACATCAAAGATTTTTATCTCAGCCTCAAGGATCTTCCCGCGTAAGCGCCGCCCGCGCAAGTGCCATTAAGGTTGGGCATTCCCCCAAGGTTCTTATCCCGACATCTTGTTTCTCCACAACCATGAGCCACTTCCTATTCATTGCCGGAGCCTTGCGGGAGCGGAGTTCGCAAGCCAGCGCCGAGCTGCAACTTTCTCGTGAGGTGTGGGGGCTCCGGACTGCCCTGATCAGAGATAATTTGCGCACCTATCTGACGCCCGAGTCCTGCGGGCTGGTCTATGTTCTCAAACAGGGCATTTGTGCCGGGTTCAGTATACTGTCCGGCGTTCTTGCCCCTGAGGAGCTTGATGAGTTTGTCAGGGATGAGCTACGGGCGGAGACCGCGTACGGGTTTGTGCGAGTCAAGTCCTGGGCGGCCTGGCAGAGCACTCCCGAGGCGAGCCAGGCTCTCTTGAATCGGGTGTTGGCTATTCCGGACCACGCGGAGTTGACTCGGCGCCTCAACTTGGGGATGCACCGGTTGACCCAGGAACAATACGACGCGATCGTGCAGGGGTTGGCTGGGTCTTAATCGCTGTCGGGCGTTTCGAATCGATTCGAACCACGCGGCGCTCACAGCTTCTGTCCTGTCATGAGTTCGTAGGCGTCGTCAATCGTACTCACTTCCGTGACGGTCACGTTGAGTTCCAGCGCGAGCCTGGCAAGGTCCCAGTGAGCGTTGTGGAGTTGTCCTTGGGGGATGAGCACGGTGCGATAGCCCTCACGGGCCGCGGCCCGTATCTTATCGGGAATCGCCCCAACCGGTCCGATGCGACCACTCGGCTCAAGCGTGCCCGTCAGGGCCACCCCACGACGGACCGTGTCCCCTTTGAAGACGGCGATGAAGCCGACGGCCATTGCGGCTCCGGCACTGGGGCCATCGGAACTGGTCGGCATATAGGCAACTCCGCGGACCGACACCGTTCCCCTGTGGTGGATCGCGGGGGTTCGTTCCACGGCGTAGCGGAAGGCCCTTGTCATAGCCCCTAAATGGGTGTCGCCGAGTTTGACTCCCGCGTTATACCATTGGAGCGCAACCGGATCCGGCTCCGCTTTCCGGTCCCACCAGATCAAGAGGATTTCGAAGACGCCGCGGTTGTTGGCATTGATGGCAGCCAGCACCGGCAACTCCACCGCCCGCTCCGCCATCGCCTTGCCGGCGGGAAACAAGGACAGGCCGGCGAGCAGGGAAACGGTCAGGAGAAAAGCCGCGCGATTGCAAGAGGACTGACCATGGGGCATCACGGCACCTTATCGATTGAGGGTGAGGTGCGAATTCTAAAAAGAATCGAGGTGCTTGTAAAGCAGGTATCGCGTGCCTTGCTTTTCGTATCCGGCGTTTCGTATAACCTCCTGCATGAAGTGCCGCGCCCACTGTCCTCGCGATCCGGTACTCCTCCCGACGGCAGCCGCATTGTTCCTATGCGTTTTGTTCGCACTGGTGCCGGTGGCGCCGGTCCTGGCGGGGTGTTCAGTTGAGCGAGCCCCGGCCGGTGCCGGAGCCCCGTTCACCTTGCACTTGGGCCAGGGATGCAGTGAGCAGGAGCGTGAGGCTCAGGGGGTGTCGGCCCTGGACCTGCTCGCGGTCTTGAAAGAGGGGCGGGGTGTAGACTTGGTCGGAGTCGTGGTGATGGGGGACATTTTGCTGGATCAACTGCCCGTGCAGAGAGTCGAGACCGTTCCGAACCTGCCGCCTTCGGTCCAGGAGGCGATTCGAAGGCAGGGGGCACAGGACATTCGGGTCATCGCCGGCCCGATGTCCATTCGGGACTCCGTGGTGCGGGGCATGGTCGGCAGCAGGATCAAAGACGGGCTCGTGATCATGAACGGACCCGTCACGATGGCGGGAACCACGTTCGAACGCGCGGCGGATTTCTCGCAGACGGTGTTCGCCGGTCCGGTGGACTTTTCTCAGGCCGTTTTTCTGAACGAGGGATTCTTCGTCGGAGCCCTGTTCACGCAAGCGGTCAATTTCGAGAAAACGGCGTTCGGCATCCATACACGCTTTCACAAGGCGCACTTTCTAGGGCCCGTGACTTTTCACCGGGCCGGATTCAACGGGCTGGCTGAATTCATCCAGGTGTCGTTTGAACAGGAGGCCGGCTTTGCCCAGACGTACTTCAAGATGGGGACCGGCTTTTCGGGGAGCCGTTTCGGCGGCACGCTGGATTTTTCAGAAGCGCTCTTCGAGCGGGAAGCGTTCTTTATGTTCACGGTCTTCGAACGGGATGCCTATTTCCGGCGCGTCACGTTTCGCGGCGAGGCGAATTTTTCCGACTCAGAATTTAAAGGGTTGGATGACTTCTCGAAGGCTTTTTTTAATGTTGAGCCGCGGTTTGCCCGCGCCAAGATCAGCGGGGTGCCTCCCAAAGCAGGAGGCCTCCAGGATCCTCGGGTGCTGTACATCATTGCCGCCGCGCTCTTTGCGTTCACTCTTCTATTTGTTTTTGTCCTTCGGCGCGGGTAGGACAGACTCCCTCAAAACCACTATATATAGAATTTTGCTTGCTTTTATCCAGATCGGA
>SCVQ01000249.1 GCA_004296865.1 Nitrospirota bacterium | reverse complement strand
CCCTGCTTCCGGTTCGAAAAGAAGTTCTGGTCCGTGTAGAACTGCAGGTATTCCTTGTAGAGGTTGGTCTCCAGGTGGACCATGTGGCGCAGCCCGACCAGGCCGGTGTTGTCCGGCCGCGCGGCGAAGGTCGGATTATCCGGAAAGGCTCCCGTCAACAAATAGCCCTTCACCCAGTGCTCTTCTTCCTCATGCTCGATTTGAGAAATGGCGGCGCCTTCCTCGCCGACATCCCCGATGGGGGGCAAGGGCCGTCCGTACTTTTCCAGCGCTAGGGCGGGCAGCGGGCAGGCCAGGGCCCAGGAGAGCAGCGGTCCTGCAATCCAGAGCCATCTTGATCGGTTGCCGGACACTTGGCCGGTCATCTGGCTGATCCGCACAGTGGTGGTCCTCTTCCTGTTTACGCAGCGGCGACATCGCGCGTTGGCGGTCGGTTGGCATAATCGCCGGGCTCTTGTAGCGGTATCGGGCAGAACTGTCAAGCGCGCGGGGAAGTCGAAGAAGAAGGAGCAGCAAGGACCGCTCAGCGAGGGCCGGTCAGATAGATGTCGCCGGTCGGTTGAGGCCTGCCGCCTTCGGGCTCCAGGCTGACGGTCAGCTTGGTGATGCGGGAGGGATCGGGAAAGTTTTTGATCGCCAGCAGGCCCTTGCGGCCGGTGTCCGTACTGAATGTGCCGGTACTGATGGGGGCACCATCGCCTTTCGGTTGCGAGGGGAATGTCACCACGGCCCAGAGCTGGTAGGCCTTCCCTGCCGGGAGCGGGGGCAGGTTGAAGGCATAGAGGAACGCCTTCTTGCTGTCGGCATCATAGAACAGCGTGGCGCCGGCAGATTTGCCCCGCTCCAATCCGGCCAGCGAGAGCACGGTGACGCGCGGGGCTTGCAGGAGCGCCAGCAGTTCTTCGTATTGGGCGAGCGTCCGACGCAGGGCGGCCGAGCCCTGGTCGCGCAGTTTCAATTGCGCATGCAACTGTTCCAGTTCGGCTTCGCGGTTGGTGAGGGCGTCACGCAGTTGGTTCAGGGTGCCGATCTTGCCGGTGACGTCTTCGCGCAGCTTGGACAGGACTCGTTCTTGGCCCGTCACCTGTTTCTGCAACGCGGTGATGCGTGTTTGCTCGGCTTGCAAGGTGGATTCCACCTGCCGGCGCTGCTGGGCCTCGCCCAGGACCTGCGAGCGGACGGAGAACGTGTACCACGCAGTGCCGGCCAGCAGCAGCAGCGATACCATGGCCACGGCGGGGTAGGGAATCCAGGAAGGGGGCGGCGGGATGATGTGTTGAAGCCAGGGACCTGGTTCCAGACGCGTGCGCGCGGCGGTTTTGGGGGCGGCCGGGTCGGGAGTCGTGGGGGGAAGCGCCGTCATCAGCCCGGCTTTGAAGTCAGGGGGAAGGGGGATGGAGGGTAATGCGTAGGGCAGCAGGCCGACCGTCGCGCGATACTCCTTCAGTGTTGTCGGACAGGTGGAACAGCCGGACAGGAGATGGGTCTCCAGCGCCTGGCGTTCCTGTCGTTCGAGTGCGCCGACGGCATACAGCGGAATGGTCTCCTGGAGCTGTTCGTGGTCCATGGCTAGGACGGTCCCCAGCAGGGGCGCAGGGCGGTCTTGAGTGTGCTCAAGCCGAGCGAAATCTGTGTCTTGATCGTCCCGATCGGCTCGCTCCGCCTGGCGGCAATTTCCTGGTAGGACAGTCCTCCATAATACGCCAGCTCCAGGACTTGCTGCTGAGCCTCCGGCAACTCCGCCACGGCCTTCTTCACCAGGGCCCGTCGTTCACGATCGGCGTCCGTTTCGAAGGCATCGGATGTCTGGTCTGGCGACGTCGGCTCCTCCCTGTCGTCGATGGCGCCGGTTTTCCCGTGTCCTTTGAGTGCCAGCGAGGGGAGACGGGCAATGGCACGGCTTCTCGTCAAGGCAACCAGCCAGGCGATGGGCGTGCCGCGGCTGACATCGTAGCGAGCGACTTTCCGCCAGATTTCCAGGTAAAGCTCTTGCAGAAGCGCTGCGGCCTCATTCCGATCTCCCAGTATCCTCACGGCGAGTGTGAACAGGAGCGTGCTCGATTGATCGTAGAGGTGGCTGAAGGCCTGCTGATCGCCTTTGGCGATTTTGGCGATCAGGAGGGGATCGATGGTTGAGACGGTCTGCTGGGGTGGCAATTCCATGCGTTGTGCGAGGTCGATCACTCTCACCGAGGCTGTCGAGCCGGTATCATAGCACTCTATGGCCGGGCAGGCAAAAGGATCTGTGCAAGGCTAGCCTGGTGAGTCCAGCAAGCCGGCCAGGATGCGAGCTGCCTCTGCGGCTCCGGTCGGGGGAGGCGCCGGCTGTCTCGGCGAGGGAGCGGTCCAGGCGGCCTCGATGGCCTCGCGCCAACGGCCGGCTCCGAAGTCCTCTTGCGACAGTTCGATGCCGCGACCATGACGATGAAGGAACTCGACCAAGCTTGGCTCGTCCGCAAAGTTGTGCCGTCTCACATAGATGGTCGGCGTGTTGTGTGCAACGGCTTCGACGACGGTGTTGTATCCCGGTTTGGTGACGAGGATGTCGGCGGAAGCGAGAAGGACGCTGAAGGGAAAGGGGAGGGATGAGAGCGAGCTGATCCGCTTGCAACGGTCCGGGACCGGTCCGCTGACGATGAACCGGTAGCCGTTCAATTGATCCAGGCGCTGGAACGGCAGTGATGCCAAGGCAATCCCGCCGAACCCGACGAGGACAATCCGTTCGTCGACTGCGGCGCCGATCGCTTTCCGGAGGCCTGGTCTGTCCGCCGCGCTGGGCTGTGCAATGGGCCCGATCTCGGCAGTCTTGGGGAATGCGTTCATCGCGAGGCTCGGCGTAGGGCGGAGCATGAGATCGGCGTTGCCGTAAGCTTGTCGAATCAGCGAGAGCGCTTCCATCTGAGTTGCTCGCTGGGTTGCTCGTTGGTCATTGCGGTGGCCGGGTTGATCCGGGGCGAGATAGGGGGATAGCACCAGATCCCAGGACAGGTTGCACAGACCCACGGTCGGCATTTGCGCGAGCCTGCCGGCTTCGATGGCAAGGTAGGAAATATCCGACAGCAAGAGATCCGGTGCCCTGGATCGGATGGCCTGTGCCTCCAATTGAACTTTCTTTTCCCAGTCCGCATGAAAGCGGAAGTGCTCGGCCCAGGTTGCTTCGACATCAATGGTGAGGGGGCCGTGCTGAATGCAGCCGATATCCTGCTTGGCTTGGCTGATCTCCCAGGGACAGCCGAGGCGGCCGGTGAAAAACTCGGGGGGAACCATCGTCCGTAAGATGGCTGTGAGCCCTGGAACGAGTCGGGCCAGTTCGTTGAGGACCGGAACGACCTGGGCTGCATGGCCATAGCCGTGGCTCGAGATGGAACACCAGATCAGGGCCATGAACACCGGCAAGATGGGTGGGAAGCTAGCGGTTCTCGTCGCATTAAAATCAAAATCATCGCACTATGTTTGCCGTGTAAGTTATTGTATAGTCGATGATTAAAAGTTTTGCCAATGAGATTCAATCGGGGGGATATTGTAGAGCAGTTCAAGGTCGAATTCATCGATCAGGTTGTTGGCTGTCTCATGCCCAAGGCTCGACCGGACTTCATTGATGACGAGTTCGATGGCCACGCCTGCCCGTTCTCCGAACTGGTCCATGGATGACTGGATGCGCTGACGAGCGTCGTCGGTTGTCATGATCCTGCGATCACCTGCTGTCTGTGTGGAGTTGCGAGATCAATTGAGCGTCTGGAGAAGGGCTCGAAGTTCCGGCACCAGATCCACTCCTCCTGAGGAGCGGCCGGAGACAGCGGCCTCAATGCCGGCTCGCAGGACCGGCTTGGCGTCTTCCTTTCGCCCCAAAGCTACCAAGGCCCGTCCCAAGGCCAGGTGGGAGGCCACGTGTGTGGGGTCCAGCTTGACAGCTATTCCCAGATGCTCGGCAGCCTCCGCCGGGTCTCCGCCTTCTTGCAATATCTTGTTCCCCAAGCCATAGCGACCGAGAAACCCATTGGGATTTTTCGTCACCATTTGGCGGAAGGCTCCAATATCCACGCGCACTCCTTTTGGTTCTTCCGTTCGAGGTGAATCTTAGCACGGTTCACGCAGGCGGGCCAGATGCGCCAGGTCCTCTTGGACTTGGGACAGTCTGTAGCGGCTGTTCGCGGATGCCATTCGTTCCAGACAGCGGATCGCGGTGAGTCGGTTCCCGGCCCGCACGTAGAGGGCGGCCAGTAATCGCAGCACCGACATGTGCCCTGGGCTGGAACGAGACCGATTCAAAATTCGGCAAGGAGGTTCAACGGCAAGGGGAGGGGATTGCCGCCGCTAATCTCCGCCGGTGAAGGCATCCTTGTCGTATTCTTCCTCGGATTCCTCCTTATCCGCTAACCCCAAGCCGCTGCAAAACGACACCCTCAGCTCGCGGATCTGCTCGACTTGCGTCGGGTCATGGTCTTGGGCAGCCTCACGGGCCCTCTGCAGATAACGGTCGCAGAGAGAAAGCCCTTGCCTGAAGTGAGCGGGGATCGTTTCTTCCATCACTTGCTGCCAGGTGATGTAGATGAGAAAGGCTTGGAAGGAGGTGACGTGGGGATGTTGTTCGCCGATCTCCTGCAAAACCAGATAGGCGGCATGGGCCTCTTCACCTGCCGTGGCGGAAAACGTGGCTTCCGCATCGCGCACCGCCTCGACGTCATCATCGAGTTGACCGGATTCCACTGCCAGCTTGAAGGAGGCCTGGGCCGCGATGGCCGGGTCGAATCGCACGAGCGCCTCCGATAAGGGGGAGGGCTCAGGATAGTCGCGGTCGATGCCGGCGTCAATGGGATTGTGACCTTGCGGCGCAGGGCGACATCACAGGGTTCGTGTGGTTTACTTTTTCTCGATCGGGCAGGTAGACTGCATGGCGCAGCGGCCTCTGCCGCCTTGACGAGGTGAATTGTGACC
>SCVQ01000248.1 GCA_004296865.1 Nitrospirota bacterium | reverse complement strand
CTCCCGCCGCCGGAACGAACTATAGACCTCCACCATCTTCAACGGCAGCCCAAGTGCCTCCGCCCGTTCCCGGCAGTAGGCGATGCCGTCGCTCGCAATCCGTTCGTTCCGGGCGATGACGGTTGTCTCCGCCTCCGTTGCGGGGCGCAAGATCGAGGTCATGATGCGCATCGGCGGAATGAAGGGCAATGAGTAAGGCTCCCGACACACCACCCCGTAGGTCAGGTCGCGGTCGATTTCCAGCATCACGCGATCGCCGACCTGAAGCCCGGCATCGCCGGCCCCCATCTTCTTGACCTCGCCGCGATTCCGTATCTTCACATCTACGATCCGTATCGTGGCTGGAAAGGTTTCCTGTAGCTCTTGTAGGCTCATAATCGTTCGGCACTGTCCGATGGATGAAACACATAAGTGTACCTAACTTTCGGCTATTTGTGAATGAATATTGTCCGGCTGGGCCGCGGCGATTTTTGTGTTGTCTTTCAGTGGCTTCGCGAGTCCAGCCCCATGCCTGCCATCCTTGGTCCTGGCCGGCGTCACCTGCGGCAGTGCCGCTGCTTTCTTCCTATGGCTCCGCCCGATCGATGCCCGGCAGGGGTCACATCTGCAACATGCGGTGGCTGATCCGTAGCCTCTGCTCGACGGTCAGTCGCAGTTCAGCCAGCACGAACAGGATGCGTTCCTCGTAGGCGAGGTGTGTGCGGTATCGCTGGATAAAGGATCGGATACGGAAGGGGTCGGTGCCGGCGACACCCGAGGCACCAGAGGATTTGCCGTTGAGCGCCTTCATGATCCCGGCCGCGTCGGCTCTCAACTCGCGATGTTCGCGCCGCAGGCCTTCGAACCGCTTGCGTGCTGTCTGTTCCTGACCGAAGGAGCGGCTGAGCGCGACCATGAGGACCGCCTCGCGGCTGAAATGGATGCTCACGCGGTCTGTGAAGAAGCGGAAGAGTTCACAGAGGGTGCGTCGATCGGGTTCAGCCGTCACGCGGGATCGCGTCGTGCGCGGCGCGATCGTGGTCTCGATCATGCGGAGGTGGTCCAGCATCACCTCGTGTTCTCGTTTCAACAAATGAAGGGGGTCGGGCACCATTGATCGCATGTCCTCCGGTGCAGTGGAGCACAGACGACACGTCTTGCCATGCAGGGTGTGATACTAAAGGCAAAGACCGGGGGATATAACGAAGCCGGCTAAGTCGGCCCATGATGGATGTCAAGAACGTGGATAGGGCGTTCGGCCCAGGCCGTGGAAAAGCCGCAGACAGACTGGATATTACAGGCGGGCGATTCTGGCCAGACGATCGGGGTTCAGCAGCGTCATGGTCCGTCCGTTCAGGCCGATCAATCCTTCCTCACGGAAGGCTCCGAGGAACCGCACGGCGGTTTCGACGGTGATGCCGGCCATCTCGGCGACTTCTTCGCGCTTTAGGGTGAGACCGACACGGATGCCGTCGTCGGCTTTCACGCCGAACCGATCGCCCAGTTCGAGGAGCAGTCCGGCCAGCCGCTCCCGTGCGGTCTTGAAGGTGAACTGGTCAAGCTGATCCATGTGCATGCCGAGCTCGCAACTCAAGAGTTGGATCAGCTTGATTGCCAGTGACGGGTTGCGCTGGACGAGTCCGAGATACGCGTCTTTTTCGATCAGGCAGATTTGGGAGGGCTCGATGGTTTCGCAGGTCGTTTCGTGGAGGGCTCCGTCCCGGAACGCGTGTTTCTCGATCAACTGACCGCTATCCAGGACACGTACGATCTGCCGTTGGCCGCGGGCCGAGGAGCGGGTGAGTTTGACCTTGCCTGAGCAGAGCAAGTAGAGGCCCAGACAGGCGTGGCCTTCATAGAAGACAGGTTGGTTGGCTTCGTAGTGAAAGGAGTGTTTGCCCTTCTGAAAGGCGGCTAGGTCGTCGCCGGCCAGATCGCAGACAACAGACTTGTGGCGAAGCTCGCAGGTCTTGCAATCCTCGATCGCACCGAGTTTCCGTTTCATGCGTGGCCGGCTACCTTCTCTGTGAGGGCGAACACAACTCGTTATGCAATCATGACGCCACCGGCCATGTTGGCGTGGCGCAAAACGGACCACCATAACAGTTTGAATTCTCAAGAAAGAGTCTTCCTTGCAGCGATTGATCGAATCACAGTTGGGGTACTTTGCAACGGACTGAAATTAAAGGGCTGTAGCAGAGCGCTACAGTGGGGGAGGGAACTGCGTCTGCAATGAGGGCAGGAGGACGAAGTGGCGGGAGGGGCGCCACTTCGTCCGGAGGGCGGCACAACCCTCCTCCTATGATGGACCGGCCCTGCCTGGCAGAGGCCAGACACAGAAAATATCAAGCGCACTGTGAAACCAGCCGAGGAGAGTCCTCAGTACAGGATACCGACGTAGGCGCCGACCGTGCCGTAGCTATTTACGGTATTGGTCATGTTGGCGGCCAAGTGGTAGCGTCCATCCAATCCGACATTCAGCGGTCCCCAAAAGTTGTACTCGATGCCGGCCCCGTGCTGTGTGCCGATGTCCAGATAATTTGTTTGGTTCGACGGCGGGCTGATCACGTGGAAGTCCAGACCGACAGGGATGATCCAGGGACGGAGTTTCTCTCCCTCGCGGAACTTCAGCTTTGGCGCGACATCCACCGTCAACATGGTGATCTGAACCTTGTTAGTGGCCGCGCCATTACTCACC
>SCVQ01000247.1 GCA_004296865.1 Nitrospirota bacterium | reverse complement strand
TGTGGTGGCTGATTGGACTGGGGCTGGCGTTTGTGATGGCCGGGCTTCTGGTGCCTGCCTGGCTCAATCCGGTGCGTGCGGGCTGGATGAAAGTGGCAGCGGTCTTGGGATTCGTGAATACGCGGATTCTTTTGACGGTGGTGTTCGTGGGGTTAATCACGCCCTTGGCGGTGCTCTTGCGGTTGCTCGGCAAGCAGCCGATCGAACGTGATGCGAAGGGTGCAGTGTCCTATTGGCAGGAACGCCGCGCGGAGGAGTTCGCAGCCAGCCGGATGGAACGGCAGTTCTAGCGGGACGCGATACGTGATGGGTTACGTGTGATGGGTGCTGGTGTGGCAACTCATGGCCTGTTTTGCTGAACTGCTAGTTCAGTGCTGACCACGCAACACGGATCACTCATAACGGGAGGTTGATGTGGGTGCATTTTTGATGGAACTGTGGGCCTTCATGCGGGAACGCAAGAAGTTCTGGCTCTTGCCGATTATCTTGGTATTACTGTTGTTCGGAGCGCTGTTGGTGTTGACCGAGGGGTCGGCCGTGGCGCCGTTCATCTACACGCTGTTTTAACTTGGGGTGAGACACAGTGCGGGTCTTAGGAGTGTCAGCCTTCTATCATGATGCCGCGGCGGCGCTGGCCGTGGATGGAAAGATCGTGGCGGCGGCGCAGGAGGAGCGGTTTACGCGTAAGAAGCACGACTCGCGCTTTCCGCGTCATGCGGTAGCCTATTGCCTGCGAGAGGCCGGGCTGGGGCTTGGAGACCTGGATCGGGTGGCGTTTTATGACAAGCCGCTCCTCAAGTTTGAGCGCTTGTTGGAGACCTATCTGTCGTTTGCGCCGCGCGGCTGGCGATCGTTTCTCACCGCCATGCCGGTCTGGCTCAAAGAAAAGCTGTTTCTGGATCGGCTCCTGCGGACAGAGCTGGATGCGGTTGCAGGCGAGATCACGTGTGACCCTTGGACGAAGCCCTTCTTGTTCCCGGAGCACCATTTCTCCCATGCGGCCTCGGCCTTTTATCCCTCGCCGTTCGAGGAAGCCGCGGTCCTGACCATGGATGGGGTAGGTGAGTGGGCCACTACGAGCTTCGGGGTAGGTCGGGGCAACGCGCTAACACTACAGGCTGACATTACCTTCCCGCATTCTCTCGGGTTGCTGTACTCCGCCTTTACTTATTACACCGGATTCAAGGTGAACTCGGGAGAATACAAGGTGATGGGGCTGGCGCCTTACGGGGAGCCGAAGTATGTGGATCTGATTCTCACCCATCTGATTGACCTGAAAGAGGATGGCTCCTTCCATCTGAACATGGAGTATTTCGATTATTGTACGGGGCTGCGCATGACCAATGACCGCTTTCACCGGCTTTTTGGCGGTGAGCCGCGCCGGCCGGAAGCGGAACTGACGCAGCGGGAGATGGATCTAGCCCGCTCGATTCAGGAAGTGACGGAGTTGGCGGTCTTACGAATTGCGAGACATGTGCGGACGCAGACAGGGATGAGAAACCTCTGCCTAGCCGGTGGCGTAGCCTTGAACTGTGTGGCGAACGGACGACTGCTGCGGGAGCGGGTTTTTGACCGGCTCTGGATTCAGCCCGCCGCGGGGGATGCGGGTGGCGCCTTAGGGGCGGCACTGGCTGCAACCTACGGGCATGCGGGGACACCGCGGACGGTGGTGGCTGAGGAAGCGGATGGGATGGTCGGCTCCTACCTCGGTCCGGTTTATTCCCAGCAGGAGATCGAAGGTTTTCTGAACGCACAGGGCTATGTGTATGAGCGGCTCACGGATTCGGAATTGTTCGACACGGTGGCGGATTTATTGGCGCATGAAGCGGTCGTAGGCTGGGTGCAGGGGCGCATGGAGTTTGGGCCGCGTGCTCTGGGGAATCGGTCTATTCTGGGAGATGCCCGCTCACCGAAAATGCAGTCGATCATGAACCTCAAGGTTAAGTTCCGCGAATCGTTCCGGCCCTTTGCTCCGGCTGTCCTGGAGGAGCGTGTGGCGGATTATTTTGAGCTGGACGAACCGTCGCCCTACATGTTGCTGGTGGCGCCGGTTCAAGAAGTACGGCGCAAGCCACTGACTGAAGAAGATCGGCGGCTGTTTGGCATTCAGCGGCTGAACCGGCCACGCTCCGACATCCCGGCCGTCACGCACCTAGATTACTCAGCCCGGATTCAGACGGTCTCAAAGACGACCAACCCCCAGTTCTACGCGTTACTGAAAGCGTTCGAGGCCAAGACAGGGTACGGAGTGTTGGTGAACACCTCCTTTAACGTCCGGGGTGAACCAATTGTCTGTAGTCCAGCGGATGCCTACCGTTGCTTTATGCGAACCGAGATGGATGCGCTGGTGGTGGGGAACTGCCTGCTTCGGAAGGAAGCGCAGCGCCCGCTCACAGCAGACTCTGATTGGCGGAAAGATTTTCAGTTGGACTAGAAGGCATGTTTGATGAGAGTTTTCTCGTGGTAAAAGTCAGTGTTGTGATTCCAGTCTACAACGGCGAGCGGTATCTGAGGGAAGCGCTGGATAGCGTGTTTGCTCAGACCTTCCGTGACCATGAAGTCATCTGTGTGGACGACGGCTCAACGGATGCGTCGGTGGCGATTATCAAGGAATATGGTGAGCGAGTGACGCTGATCCAACAAGCGAATGCAGGACAAGGCGCGGCGCGTAATGCAGGTGTGCGGCGAGGTGTGAGTGTCTACGTGGCGTTTCTTGATCAGGATGATCGCTGGTATCCGCATAAGCTGCAGCAACAAGTTTCGGCGTTAGAGGCCGACCCTAACGCGGTGCTCGCGTATTGTAATTCAGATCGGATGGACGACGAAGGGCGACTGTTGCAGGTGGGGGCGACGTTGGCGGAACGCCAATCGGCTTCGGAGTCGTCTCTGGGGCGTCTTATAGGAGAAGGGTTAGTTTTGCCGTCGACCATGCTGGTTCGCCGGGCAATTTTCGAATGTGTCGGAGGGTTTGATCCTGCGTTGCGCGGCTTCGAAGATTTTGATCTCTGTGCACGGCTCAAGCTAAAGGGGCGTTTTGTTTTTCTCAAAGAGCCAGGAGTGTGTTACCGAGTGCACGGAGAAGGATTTCAACGAACGGGCGGGCTTCGCGTCATTCAAAGCCGGGCTCGCTTTCTTGATCGGATGCGGGTGCTCTATGCCGGTGATCGGATCAAAGAAGCGCTCATCGACGCGATGCAGGCAGAGTGTTATTCGGATTGGGGCCTACAGGAACTGAGAGCTGGGAGCCGTGCCAATGGACGGTGCATGTTGGTGCGATCGTTGCGATGCAATCCTCTCAAATTTCGAACCTATTCTCGTTTGTTCCGTTCGTTATTACTGCCAGGACGGTAAGGCTGAAGCAACGTGGATTATTCAGTCACGGTCAGCGTCGTCATTCCCTTATACAACGCGGTCGAAGTTATCGCCGAGACGATTCGTAGCGCCTTGGCTCAAACCTGGACGGATCGCGAAATACTGGTCATCGATGATGGATCGACGGATGGTTCGGCCGAAATCGTCCAGACGTT
>SCVQ01000246.1 GCA_004296865.1 Nitrospirota bacterium | reverse complement strand
AAAGGCCACCAGCCAGGCCATCTGGAATTCGATGGGCAAGGGGGAAAGCCGCTCCTGCTTGAAAATCTCGCGCAGGATTCGCCCCTGTTTGATCTTGGCTTCCATGGAGGCCTCGAGCCGGGACCCGAAACGCGTGAAGACCTCCAGTTCAAGAAACTGCAGATAGTCCAGTTTCATGCGCCCCGCTGCTTTCTTGACATGAGGGTGTTGGCTCTTCCCACCGACCCGCGAGACCGACTTGGTCACATCAATCGCAGGGAGCACACCCGAAGCAAACAGGCGCTTGTCGAAGTAAACCTGACCATCGGTGATCGAAATCAGGTTGGTCGGGATGTAGGATGCAATCTCGCCTTCGTTCGTCTCGACAACCGGTATGGCGGTCATGCTGCCGCCTCCAAAATCCGGGGCGAGACAGGTGGAACGCTCAAGCAGGCGTGAATGCAAAAAGAAGATGTCGCCGGGATAGGCTTCCCGCCCCGGAGGGTGGCGCAGCAACAGCGAGAGTTCACGGTAGGTCTGCGCATGGGTCGAGAGATCGTCATACACCACCAGGGTGTCCTTCCCTTGCCACATCCATTCCTCTGCCACGGCGCATCCAGCAAAAGGAGCCAAATATTGGAGTCCTGGCAGGTCGGTGGCTTCCGCAATCACGACTGTGGAGTATTCCATGGCCCCGTATTGGCGCAGGGTGTCGATGGTATTGACCACGCTCGATCGTTTTTGGCCGATCATGACGTAGACGCAGTACACGTCTTTCCCACGCTGATTGATCACGGTGTCGATGGCCAGCGCTCGTTTGCCGATGCCGTTGTCACCGATGATCAACTGGCGCTGCCCCTTTCCAATGGGAATCACGGTGTCGATCACTTTGATGCCCGTATACAACGGCTTATGAACGAAATCCCGCGCGACGATGGGCGGCGATGAAACGTTGAGCGCCCGCCGATCAGGGCAGTCCGGGACTGCAAGTCCGTCCAGCGGGTTGCCCAGCGGATCGACGACTCGCCCCAGCAACGCATTGCCCACCGGGGTGCTGAGTTGTTGTCCAGAATGGCAGGCGGCCGCACCCGCCGTCAGGGTATCGGTTTGATGGAGGAGAATCCCGCCGAGCATGCCTTTGGCAAGGTGAAACACCAGCGCGCGGCTGCCGTCTTCTAGATTCAATATCTCTTCCATTGCGGCGGAGGGCAGGCCTTTGATCCAGACGATGCCATCCCCTACAGACAGGACCGTCCCCCGTTCAGAAACGCGGAACTCAAAACGATACTGTTGCAACCGGGCTGCTTGCCCGGCCAGGAGAGAATTGCCGATGCCCCCTTTAATTTCCACGGCGGGCTGCCTCGGCAAAGAACCCCAGTTCGCCTTGCAGATCAGCGCACAATAGCCAGGGGCCGACGCTGATACGTACTCCGGCCAGGAGACTCTTGTCGTCGAGGAACTCACAGACGACCTCTTGCCCTGTGAGCTTCTTGAGCATTCCGAGCAACGCCTCGCGCTGAGGGGGCGTGAGGGGAAAGGCGCTGGTCACTTTGAGGAGGGCCTCTTCCCCTGATACATTCGTCTGGATGGCCTGGAGTCGATCATCGGGAAGCTTCTGCAAATCCGCCAGGAACAGATCGATGATTTTGGCTTCAAGTTCGGGTCCGGTCAGGCGTGACAGCAGGCGGGCTGCGAACTGTCCACCCTGCGTGATCGCGGTTTCCTCGGCCCGCTGAATCACCTCGCGCGCGCGCCGCTCCTCGACAACCCTGGCCCGTTCACGCTCCTGGTCGAGTTGGATGCGGAGCGCTGCCATTGATCGAGCTCGTTCCGCGGTGAGTTCCTCGATCAACTGAGATCGCGCACGCTCTTTCTCCCGCTCCCAATCCCCCAGACGGCTCTCATACTGCTGGCGCAAGGCTTCCGCTTCGGCACGGACTTGCTCTGAGGCAGTGAGGGCTTTGTCGATACTGGCTTTGCGCTCCCCGATCACTTTCAGGACAGGCTTGTAGAGGAATCGTGTCAGGATCCAGACCAGGACCAGGAAGTTGACGATCTCCAGAACGAATGTCGACCAGTCCAGCTCCATGCCTCACCTGCTTACATCATGATGCGGGAACCATTGCCATACCGACACGTTGGAATCAGTGCTCCTCGTCTCACTTCAATAGATACTCAAGGAGGGGGTTTCTGAACAGGATGATCAAAACGATCACCAGACAGTAAATTGCCAGGGATTCGATCATGGCCAAACCGATGAAGAGGGCACGCGTGATGGACTTTTCCGCTTCAGGTTGACGAGCCAAGGCTTCGAGGGCCTGGCTGATGGCGCGCCCCATGGCCATGGCCGGGAACATGGTCCCTA
>SCVQ01000245.1 GCA_004296865.1 Nitrospirota bacterium | reverse complement strand
TTCGGGGACTCGTCCCCGACTGTTCCCTCTCATACCCTTGTTGCTCTGCGCCTGGCTCTCTGCCCCAACCCTCGCCGAGGCTGCCCCCGCAGACCCCGGCGACGTGTTTGGCCCTTTCACCGCACACATCCAGAAGCAGATCCAGTCCGACAAACAGGTCTTTTCAAAAGCCCATGCCTGCACGGAATGGTTCTACAAACAGCTCCACAAGAAACCGCCTCGGGCGGCCGTTGAGCACGTGGCCTACCGGACTCCTCTTCAGACCAGCCGGCTGATCGGGGAGCCTGCCGACTGTGCCGCCCGCTACCCCGGGGGATTGGATGCGGCACGGGAAGATTTCAACCGCACGCAAGCATCCCTGACCGTCAGCCTCACGTTCTACGAGTTTGCGCTGGTGGGCGATCGCAACGACGACGGCCGCTACAGTGCCGCAGAGCTGCAGGATGTCCTGGAGTCATTCGGCCTCTCGTTTCAGACGGAACGTTCCCCTGCCGTTTATCTGGCGACCCTCGACGCCGAGTTCGACACGATTCGCAAAGCCGGCGGCCTCGAAACGCTCATGACCAGCATGGGGTTCCTGTACGAGAAGGGATACCGATTTACCAGCGGAGACCGGGCCGCCTTAAATAGGGTCTCGCAATGATCGGCCGCCCCCTGCGTTGGACCCAGCGGCTCAAAATTGCCCTGCTCCATCGGGTCTCCCTCCCGTTCCATTGGCTCTTCAACCGGTTTCCCAATGCCGAGGTCGGCCACGCCAGGGCGGAGATCACGACCCTCGCGTGCCGCCATGCGCCCTTGGCCGGTCGAAGAGCGGTGCAGATCACGGACCTGCATCTGGACCGCTACCACTCCCGCCACGACTCGCTGCTCGACACGATCGCCGGCCT
Organism: Nitrospirota bacterium; assembly: GCA_004296865.1. Classification (GTDB taxonomy): domain Bacteria; phylum Nitrospirota; class Nitrospiria; order Nitrospirales; family Nitrospiraceae; genus SCVQ01. Next base: position 3,253 of record SCVQ01000245.1, on the reverse strand, counting down.
GAAGCCGGATTGGATCTTCGTGACCGGCGACCTCTTGACCGTCTCCGATGGCCTGCCCCATCTCTTCCGGTTCCTGGCCGGCCTGCGAGACCTGGCCCCTGTCTATCTCACCTTGGGCAACCATGATCATTACAGCGGGATCCCGGTGGACCGATTCAGCGAGTGGGCGGACCGGCATAAGGTGCACTTGCTGATCAACCAGGCCATGTTCGTCCAGACGGAAGATGGCGAGTTGGGAATCGTCGGTCTGGACGATCCTTCCCTGCACCGCGCCGACCTCCGGTGCATCCCTCCGCCTGCACCGGACCGCTTCACGGTGTTGCTGGCCCATGCCCCCAACGTGCTCGACCACTTGGACGACCACCACGGGGTGGACTTGGTGCTGTGCGGCCACAGCCATGGAGGCCAGTGGCAGGTTCCCTTCTTGCGTCCCTTCTGGCTGCCCTATGGCTGCAACGGTCGAACACAGGGACACCACGACAGGAACGGTCACCGGCTCTACATCAACCGCGGGATCGGGTGGTCGCTGCTCCCGATTCGCTGGAGTTGTCCTCCGGAAATCCTGGTCATCGACTGGTCTTGAAGACCGTGACGCGTGATGGGTAATGCGTGATGCGTCTTTAGTTGTGACCACTCAAAATTCACAACTCTTAACTCAAAAACTTTTGATCCACACGCCTCACTCGATCCTCTCCAGCGCTTCTCGTGCCCGACTCCGCACCGTCTGATCCCAGTCGTCTTGCATGACTCGCGTCAGTTTCTCCTTCGCCGCCCCGGCCCGCATCCGACCCAAGGCCAAGGCCGCACAGGCCCGCACGTAGGCATGATCGTCCTCCAACGCGGCCAGCAGAAGCGGAAGCGCTGCGTTGTCCTGCAACACCCCCACATGACTGGCCGCCATCCCGCGCAGCCGATGCTGCTCATCGCCGAGGGCGGTCTTCATCGTGGCCAGGAAGAGGTCCCGCATGGCAGGCGCGACTTGCTCCAAGCCTCTCAGCCGGTAACGATTCATCTCGATCAGCGCAAAGGCCAGCTCCAACCGCTTCTCCGTCCCCGTGGTGCGCTCGAACTGCGCGATGAGGCGTTTCCGCTCGGCTCGGAGACTCAGACGGCGCGCGACGCGGCTGATCGCCCACCACAGGAGCAGTCCGACGGCAAGGCTCACCAGCGCAATCGGAGCCGCGCGTTCGACGAACGCGTCCTTGGCGTCCGGCGAGATGCGCTTCCACACCCACACGCCGGTCACGATCAGACCGACCAGCACAAGGACGGTCGTCAGCCTGGCCTGGCTTCGTTGATTGCGACCGCTCATATCGACCGCATCATAGGGGGTTACCGCAGACCCCGTCAACGGAGTCGAAAACCGGCGGCCTCCTTTTCTTCTTTTTCTCCTTTGTGCTATTTTCTTCGCGGCAGTATACGCGGAGCCTCACGCGAGGCGTCAGAGGAGGTACCATGAGCAAGCACCGGGGAGCCTTGCAGGCCGCAACCTTCTTTGCCTTGCTCATGGTCAGTAACCCGGCCCTCGCGCAGGTCGGTAGCCCGGCGCAGGAGAGCGACCGGGACGCATCCAGCACGGAAGACGGCCCCTCGCTCGGGCAAAGCCAACAGAATCAGACGAAGGGCCAGCAGCAACAGAGGCATGACGCGGGAGGGGACTTGCGCCAGGATCAAACCGATGGGAAAGACAACCGGCAAGACCGCAGCAGCCCCCGCGCAGAACGTCCGCCCAGGCAGGATCGTCCCATGAAGCCGGAGCGCTTCCACAAATAGATCGGACGAATCCTTGATCGGCCGTTCCCCACCACCCGATCGCACGGCGCAACTTATGCCACCGCGAACGCCATCTGCGGTGACGCGGCCGAGGCACGCATCCCTGCCGCAAGCCCGTTTCGCCTGGCGACTCTTGTTGCTTCTCCTTCTAGCTTGCCCGCTCGCCGTCGCGAAGGCTGAAGAGAAGCCCGACGACAAGTGGCAGGTCAGCCTCACCCCTTCGTATACCAGCGGGGACTACGGCCAGGGCTCCACCACCACTGTTATCTATGTGCCCCTGAGCTTCCAACGCCTGTTTCGGGACGGGGACATTTCGTTCGTGGTTCCCTGGGTCAGCGTCACCGGCGACTGTTCCGTGACCCTGTTGAGCGGGGTCCCCAACCAGACCGGAAGTCAATGCGGAGCGCCGCACCCCCAACGCGGCAGGAAAAAACGCACGAGCACGCCGGACCCGATCGTCACCAACAGCGGGCTCGGCGACCTTGTTCTGCGAGGCCGTTACTACATGCTGGACGAAGGAGGGGGGCTGCCGGAGGTGGCCGTGACCGCACGCCTCAAGATCCCGACCGCCGAGGCGGACAAGGGCTTGGGGACCGGAGAGTTTGACGAAGGCTTCGGCATCGAGGTGACGAGGACGCTGCTGGGCAACTGGGTGGGCTTTGTGGACGCGGGCTACACCTTCATCGGGAAACCGCCCGGCATCGACCTCCGCAACCAGTGGTACTACGACGTGGGCCTCGGGTATAACTTGACGAAGGACTTGACGGCCAGCATGTACTACGAAGAATGGCGAGCCTTGCTGGACGGGTTCCAGAACCCGCAGGACCTCTTGTTCTCTCTCAGCTACACCCACACGCCGGCGGTGCGGATGAACCTCTCCACGCAAATCGGCCTGTCCGATGGCGCCCCGAGTTACGGCCTGACGGGCGGCGTCAGCCTCAGGTTTTGACGTCCTCCGCCGGCCCCGGAAGTCCGTTGCGTTTCACGCTCCGGACAACGCGGCAGCGCGAACGCTTGACTGTCATTACTAACTAGGACTATTATCCGCCCTGACCATGGATCTCCCCGACTTCCAAGATGATCCCTACCTGAAGGTCCTGCGGCCGCTGGTGGAAGCCTACCTCGCTTTTTGGCGAGAGGACAGCCGCCACATCCGGTCGATGCACCTCACCCCCTCTCAGTTCGACGTCATCGCCACGCTGGGCGAGGGCAAGGGAATGACCTGCTCGGAGCTGTCGGCCGCGACGCTGGTCACCAAGGGAACGCTGACCGGCGTGCTGGACCGGTTGGCCGCCAAGGAGTTGATCCATCGGAATCCGGTGGAAGGGGATCGGCGCTGCAGCAAGATTCGCCTGACAGACAAAGGACGCGCGTTGTTTCGAAAAACCTTTGCGGCCCACGCAGCCTTCCTGCGTCCACGTTTCGAACGGGCCCTCACAAAAAAAGAAGCGGACCAGCTCCAGACCCTGCTGTTGCGCAT
>SCVQ01000023.1 GCA_004296865.1 Nitrospirota bacterium | reverse complement strand
GATCGGAGGTCGCCACGATGACGACCGAACGACGAAGCCCTTCCGGTTTGAGATCCCGTTCGAGAAACTCGTTCACCTCACGGCCACGCTCGCCGATCAGGGCGATCACGTTCACGTCAGCGGCAGTGTTCCGGCTCAACATGCCCATCAACACGCTCTTGCCCACGCCCGATCCGGAAAAGATGCCGACCTTCTGCCCGCGCCCGCAGGTCAGCAAGCCGTTGATCGACCGGATGCCCAGATCGATGGGATGCGTAATGCGCCGGCGATGCATGGGGTTCATAGGGGTCGCATAGAGGGGATACTCCCGATCGCTCTGGAGGGGCCCCAAGCCGTCCAGCGGCTCCCCAAGCCCGTCGAGCACGCGGCCGAGCAGACCGGGCCCGACCCGCGCGGTGGCCGAACGCCCCTGCATCACCAGGTGGCTTGAGGGCCCGATGCCACGCATCTCGCCAAGCGGCATCAGGAGCACCCGATCCCCGCGAAAGCCCACGGCCTCGGCGAGGATGCGCTTCCCTCCATCCTCCCGCACGATCTCGCACAATTCCCCGATCGAACTCACCGATCCATAGCCCTCGATCACGAGGCCGACGGCTTGGGCGATCCGCCCACGGACCGCGACCGAGTCGATCCCGGCGACTTGCTCCAAGACCTCACTCAGCTTCATCCTGAGCCTTTCCGGTGCTGCTCTGCCGGAGCGCCTCGCCAATCCGAGTCAATTGGGTTTCAATCCGCGCATCCACCAAGCGAACCGGCGTTTCGACGACGCAACCCCCACGGGAGATCCTGGCATCGGCTTCAATCTGCAACGTGACGGCCCCCTCAAACGCACTGGCAATCGCGTCGCGCGCCCCCTCCAACGCCGACACATCGCTCGGGTTGACCAGCACTTTCATCGGGCCGCCTTCGCGGATCTTCGCCACCGCCTCGCGAGCCTGCCCCACAATGATGTCGCGCAGCACGTCGGCCTGGTCGTGGAGGACCTTCCTGGCGATTTCGAGCGCCAGCGCCGCGATCGGCTCGTCGGCATCCTTCATGAACGATTCTCGACTGTGCCGAAGTTCCTCGATCAACCGGGCGAGCATCTCGCCCTGCCGTTCGACGAGGACCCCGATTTGCTCCCGGACCTGCTGCTCGCCCGCCGCCATGCCTCGCTCATAGGCCTCTTGCTTACCGTCCGGCTCTGGCGAAGAGGCCAGGTCCAGAGGCCGGTAGAGCATCGGCGAATCCGCCCCGGACGGCTTCAAGATACGCGCAAACTCCCCGCTGATCACACCAACTCCTCCCCTTGGCCGGCCACCACCAGACGTCCTTCCTCCTCCAGCTTCCGGCAGATCTTGAGGATGTTCTGCTGAGCCTTTTCGACCTCGCTGACCTTGACCGGTCCGCGCGACTCCATATCTTCCTTGAGCATCTCCGACGCTCGGCTCGACATGTTGCGGAAAAACTTATCCTTCACGTCCTGGGACGCTCCCCGCAGCGCGATTGGCAGGTCTTCTTTGCTGGACTCCTTCAGCAGTTCCTGAATGCCGCGGTCGTCCACCTTGACCAGGTCATCAAAGACAAACATCAGCGACCGGATGGTATCCACGATGTCGGGGTCCCGCTCGCCGAGCTTGGCCATGATGCCGCTTTCAACCGACTTGTCCAGTCGCCCCATCAGATCCGCCACAACTTTCATGCCGCCGATATTCTGCCCGCGGGTCTTGGAGTCGCTTTTAAAAATCTCCTGCAATACGTCGCTCAAGTGCTGCAAGACTTCCGGCGTCACATCCTCGATCGTGCCGAGGCGCAACGTGACGTCGGCCCGTAAGTACTCCGGCAGCTCCGCCAGGACCTGCCCGCCCTGTTCCGGATCCAAATGGGCGAGAATCACGGCGATCGTCTGGGGATGTTCCACTTTGATGATCTGGGCCACCGAACGCGGGTCCAACCACTTCAAGGATTCCAGCCCCGGATAACTGGTGGCCGTCAGGGTCTCCAGGATGCGCGCCGCCTTATCCTGTCCCAACGCCTTTGTCAGAATGTTTTTAATGTACTCCTTGCCTTCAAACCCGACCTCCCCCGAGTTGGCCGCTTCCTGGAACTCCAGGATCACCGTCTCCTCGACCTCGCGCGAGATGTTCGAGAGGGCGCTCATGTGGGAGCCGATCTTTCTGATGTCCTTCGGATCGAGGTGCCGCATCACCTCTGCGGCGGCATCCTCGCCGATGAACCGCAGAAGAATTGCCGCTTTCTCATCGCCGTTCAGCCCTGCCATTTAGATGCCTCTTAACTCTGGGCCTTGAGCCATTGCTTAACGACCAGCGCCGTGGACTGCGGATTGCCTCGCGCCAGCTCAACGATCTGCGCGCGCGGGATACCGGATGGAAGCACCGCGGAAGATCCGGCCATCGACGCCTCAATCTGGCCGACGGTCATCGGCAACCCTTGCGGCATGTTCGTTCCCGCACCACCCTGCGACTTCGTCGTCACAAACGTCAGGAGCGGCCGCACCACAAAGACCAGGATCAACCCGAAGAGCACGGCGCCGACGCCATAGCGCACATACGGAGCCCAGACGGAGGCCGATGGGACCGACGCATCCGCCGTGGCGCCAGGTCCTTCCTCCTCGAATCCGAACGGCACGTTGACCACTTCCACCTGATCCTGACGTTCCGCCGAGTAGCCCATGGCCTTCTTGACGATTTCCTCGATCTGTTTCATCTCGGGCTCGGACCGGGGCACGTACTTCCTGGCTTCCTCCGTCGCCTTCGAGACCGCCGGCGCCCCTGCCGGTTGACCAGCCGCCTTGGCCGCCTCGTAGGTTCCGTCCACGAGCACCGCCACCGACAGTTTTTTGATGGTGCCGGTCGGCTCGATGATCCGCGACACCGTCCGGCTGATTTCGTAGTTGAGCGTTTCGCTCTTGCTCTGGTTCGTGCTGCTGCTGGCCTGGGCGGGCTCCATCGCCTGCCCCGTCGGCACGTTGGACGCCGTGCCCGGCACGCCCCCGGAGACCCCGTTTTTCCCGCTGGCCTTTTCCTGGTTGCGCTGCTCGCTCCGTACCACCTGCCCGTTCGGATCGAATCGCTCCTCCGTGGACTCCACCTGCCGAAAATCCAACACGCTCGACACGCGCACCACGGCCTTGTTCGCGCCGACGATGCGCTCCAGCATCGACTGAATCCGCGTCTCGATGTCCTTTTCCACGGTACGCTGATACTCGAGCTGCGAGCCCGATAGCCGTGTCGGGCCATCGTCCGCCGTCTCGGACAGCAGGCGGCCGTGGCCATCCATCACGGTGACATCCTGCGGCTGCAACCCTTCCACGCTGCTGGCGACCAAGTGGACGATCCCTTGCACCTGCGACTTGCCCACGTTGCTCCCCCGGCGGACCGACAGGACAACCGACGCCCTGGCGCGGTCCCGCTCGGCGCTGAACAAGCGCCGCTCCGGCACCGCCAGGTGCACGCGGGCCCGTTCGACTTCCGGCATCTGCGCAATCGTGCGCGCCAACTCCCCTTGCAACGCCCGCCGATAATTCAGCTTCTGAATGAATTCGGACATCCCGACCGTCGTGCGGTCGAACAGTTCGAAGCCGACGCCCCCGCCCCGCGGAATCCCCTGCCCGGCGAGTTGCAATCGGAGATCGTGGACCTGTCCCGAAGGCACCAGGATCGTCCCGCCTCCGACCCCCAGCTCATAGGGCACTTTGGTTTCCTTCAGCTTCTCAACGATGGCGCCGGCGTCTTCCGGCGACAGGTTCGCGAAGAGCAGCTGCATCTCCGGCTGTTGGCTCCAGAGCGTCGCGGCGATCAGACCGGCGACGCCCGCGGCCAGCATGGACAGAATCATGAGACGTCGCGTCAGCGGTAATTCGTTGAATTTGGCTAACATATCCCTCACATCCCTTCGGGAAGGCCAGAGGCACGGGGCGAGGGGCTATCGGGAAGAGTGACGGGCCTCATCGCCTCTTGCCTCTCGCCCCCAGTCGTCGATTCACACCTGCATCCGCTGAATCTCTTCGTAGGCCGTGACGATCTTGTTCCGAATCTGCATCATGAGGTGGAAGGAGACGTCGGCCTTCTGGAGGGCGATCATCGTCTGGTGCACGTTCTGGCTCTCGCCGGTCATCAACTTGTCCACCGACTGGCTGGCCTCGACCTGGACCTCGTTCACCTTGGCAATGGCATCCTTCAAGGTGCCGAGAAACGCGCCATTGGCTGGGGCGGTCGGACTTCCGCCTGATCCAGGGGTCTCGCCAATCGACGAGGGGATGATGGGTTTAATGCGAATTTCGTCCATGACAGCCTCCAAAGAATCGACGAGCGGTCCCTTGCCCCAGCGCGTCAGTCGCCCAGCTCGTCACCGTGTCCATTCGACCAGTCCGACCGAGCCGAGCAGGCTGGGTCACCGGCCGATTTCCAGGGCCCGGTTCCACATGGCCCGGGTCGTGCTGATCGCCTGCACATTGGCTTCGTAGGCCCGTGACGCCGACATCATATTGACCATTTCTTCGACCACGTTGACGTTCGGCATCTTGACGTAGCCTTGCTTATCGGCATCGGGGTGCTGAGGGTCGTAGATGCTCTTGCCCGGCTTCGGGTCCTCGATCACGCGGGCTACCCGGACTCCCTGCAACGCCTGGGCATCGACCCCAAACTCGGCCTGTTTGAACGCTTGCTTGAACTTCGGCGCGATCGACGTGGTTTGGAAGACCACGTCGCGGCGCCGATAGGGGCCGCCCCCCACGGATTGCGTGGATTGCGCATTGGCCATATTGCTGGCAATCACGTTCAGCCGGCGGCGCTGCGCATCAAGCGCCGAGACCGAAATAGCAATGCTGTCGGTAATATCCATAGCCCCTCCTCACTCCTCTCCTCGGTTACTGCCCGTTCCGCACAACGTCCAGCAACTGCCGGAAGCGGATCGACAGGATCGTGGCGGCGCCGTTGTAATTAATGCCGTTGTCGGCCAACTTGGCCATTTCGTGCTCCAGATTCACGGAGTTCGCATCCAGCGGCAGATCGGCCGCCGGAATGTCCGTGAGATGCCCCCGGACTCCTTCCACCGCGTTGCCGCGAGGGCCAAGATGCCGGGAGTTGGTCACCAGGAGCCGGCCCCCTGGCGTCCCATGGACGGCCGAAGACAGCGTCTCAAGAAATTGCAACTCTTTTGCCCGATACCCCGGCGTTTCCTCGTTCGCAATGTTGGAGGCAATCACCCGGTGCCGGGCCGCACGAAGGTCCAAGGTCTGTTGCAGCAGGCTCATGGTCTTATCGAAGATTTTCATCGGCTGCCGTCCTTTCTGACGCCCTACGTCGTGCAAACGCCGTACCCGAAAAATCCTGTGCCCGGTCCATGCCCATCTGCCTGTTTCCTGACGGTCGGGGCAATTGTTCTATCCTGCTGGTCAAAATTTGCCTACGTCGGCCACGTTAGTCTTCCGGAGAAGCCGCTTCAGACAAGGCAGGTTCGGTGCCCTGTCGATACTCACGCAGTTTGTTCCGCAGCGTCCGAATACTGATCCCCAGCACCTTGGCGGCATGCGTGCGATTCTCGTTCACGCCAGCCAGGGTTTTGAAAATGAGATCCCGTTCCATTTCCCAGAGAGAGCCTCCGCCGGATGCGCCGGCTGACGCCATAGGCACCGGCGTCGGAACTGACACGACACCCGCGCCCCCCTCTTCAAAACGGAAATGCTCCGGCTCAATGGTCCCGCTGACGGCCATCAGGACCGCCCGCTCCACGACATTTTCCAGTTCCCGGACATTGCCTTTCCAGGGACGACCCACCAGCACTTCCAGCGCCGCTTCCGATAGGGACGGGGTCGGCAGACCGTTTCGCGCTGCGGCGGCGCCCACGAAATGGCGGGCCAACACGAGGATGTCCGCCCGACGCTCGCGGAGCGGAGGCAGCAGGATCGGGAATACGTTCAGCCGGTAGTAGAGGTCCTCCCGGAAACGCCCCTGGTCCACCTCCGCACGCAACGGCCGATTGGTGGTGGCAATCACCCGAATGTCCACGTGAACCGGCTCACGCCCTCCCACACGATCCACCTCGCGTTCCTGCAGCACGCGCAGGAGCTTGGCCTGTAGGCCCAGGGTCATCTCGCTGATTTCATCCAGCAGCAACGTGCCGGTGTGGGCCATTTCGAACTTGCCCAGCTTCCGAACGAGGGCGCCGGTAAAGGCGCCGCGTTCGTGGCCGAACAATTCGCTTTCGAGCAACCCGTCTGGCAAGGCCGCGCAGTTCACGGCAATAAAGGGACGATGCGCTCTCGGGCTTCGGCTGTGGATGAACCGGGCCAGCAGTTCCTTGCCGGTTCCGCTTTCCCCATGGATCAAGACCGTGGCCTGACTGGTCGCCACGACTTCGGCCACCCCGAGCAGCCGGGCCATGCCGGGATCCTCACTCAAGAGCGGACGGCTCGACAGACGCCCTCCCTCCGCCCCCGTCTCAGGGCCCGCCTCGGCGGCTTCCAACCTGGCCAAGACGCCTTCAAGGGCCTCCGAGGCAAAGGGCTTCAGCAGATAATCGCTGGCGCCCTGCTTCATCGCCTCGACCGCCGTCTCCACCGTCCCGTAGGCAGTCATGACCACGACCGCGGTTCCAGGCGACCGCTTTTTGATCTCCTTGAGCACCTCGAGGCCGCCTAGCCGCGCCATCTTCATGTCGGTCAAGACCAGCCAGGGCTTGTGCTGGGTAAGACGGTCGAGCGCATCCTGGCCGTCGACCGCTTGGGCCACTCCATACCCGTTCCGGCGGAGCGACTCCGTCAAGGCCACCCGCATCGACGGCTCATCATCCACGACCAGCACCGATCGGAGTTCACGCGCTGAGCCGGGACTCGGACGACTTGTCGATAAAACGTGCATGGTTCCCCCTCCGCTCACCTGCCGGTTTGCCCGGCGGCCTGACTGCTCCCGGCATCCGGCAATACCACCGCAAACGTGCTCCCGCACCCGACCTTGCTGTCCACTTCGACCCTCCCGCGATGCCCTTCGACGATAGCGTGCACAATCGCCAGCCCCAGGCCGGTTCCATCCTCGCGGGTCGTAAAAAACGGGTCGAACAACCGGGACAGATGCGCAGGATCGATCCCCGCTCCCGTGTCCGAGACGGCCAGGCGGACCGCCGGCGGGCCGGCTTCGCCGTCCCGATCCGAGGACACTGCGATCGAGAGGGTCCCGCCATCCGGCATGGCCTGCGCCGCATTCAGCACCAGGTTCAACAACGCTTGTTTGATCTGGGCCGCATCACACCAGAGCCTCGGGACGCCGTCATCGACCCGCAGCCTGACGTCGAGATTCGCGCGAACGGTCGCATGCGCCGCCAAGGTCAAGGCGTCCTTCACGAGCGGCTCCGCGTCGTGCCACTCGGCCCTCGGGCAGTCGGGCCTCGTGTAGACCAACAAATTGGAGAGCAACCGGTCCATCGCTTGCACGGCCATGGAAATGTGTTCGGCGTAACGGCGCCGATCCGGGTCGCCCTTGAGATCCTTCCGGAGCATGGAGGCAAACAGTTCGACGCTGCCGAGGGGGTTCCGGATTTCATGCGCGATACGCCCGACGACTTCCCCCATGGAGGCCAAGCGCTCTCGCCGTTGGAGTCGTTCCTCGAGTTTCCGCGTCGCCGAAATGTCGTGCAGGAGCACAATGCTGCCGGTCGCTTGCCCGCTCCCGTTCCGAAGCACTGCGCGAGAGAGGGAGAGGGAGAGGGAGAGTCCGTTCGGAGCCGCCAGCGGATACCCCCCGCCGTCCAGCTTGGCGCTGCGGAGGACGGTCTCCAACGGCCGGCCAAGCATCCCGCTCCGAGACAGCCCCAGGAAGACCTCCGCACAGCGGTTGCAACGGACGACCGCACCGCGCCCATCCGCCACGATCACCCCGGTGGTCAGCGACTCCAGAATCGCCGATAGGTGGCTGCGCATCTCCTCATTTTCCTTCAGATTGATGCGAAGCGCTTCGTTGCTCGCCGCCAGTTCCATGTCCAGACGCTCCACGCGGGCCGTCAGCGCCTGATAGGACTCCTGGAGGGTCGCCGCTGCCTGGTCGAAACTGCGGAAGGCGTTCTGCAACAGGTCAAACTCATATCCGTCGCTGGTACTATTCTGAGCCATGTTCAAGAACCTCCCTTGGGAGACGAGGCCGTCGCCGTCGGCACTTTCGGCAGCCCGGTCTGCATGGACACAGAGAGCCGATCGACAAAATCGTCCTGCGACAGATTGGCGAGTTCTTGCAGGACGATCCGCGCATCCGCATAGTGGGTTTGGGTTCGCCGGATTCTCGCCAGCTGAAACCGCACCCATTCCGCTTGGGCGGCGTCCAGATCGGTGCGGAGGGCCACCTGGTACCGCGTGACCGCCTCGTCATACCGCTTCGCTTGGACCAGCAAATCGGCGTAACGGATGAGCGCCGGCGGTTTGGCCAATGCGCCGGCCCGCTCGGCCTCTGCGTAGACCCGGAATCCTTCCGCAACCTCGCCGGCCTTTACCAGTGCCTGCGCCAGCATGAGCAGCATGTCCGGACGCAGTGGATGCGAGGGCGACGGAAAATTCTGCAACCACCGGCGGCAGATGCGGATCGTGTTGGCGTGCATGTCATCCGCCTGAAAGGCCGCAGCCAACCAGCGGAGCGCCTCCGCCTTCCAGCGACCGGATGGATACTGAATCCAATAGCGTTCAAAGACCTGCCGCGCCGCCACGTAATCTCCTTGATCCATGTAGCTCTGCCCGAGCCCCACCAACGCCTCTTCGCGCAGATGCAAGGCCGCTCCGTTCTGGACCAGATCCAGATAGAGCTTGACCGCTTCGGGCGTAAAGCCGATTCTCCGATGCGCCCCGGCGACCTGCAACAGCACCTGCAAGAGGGGTTTGTTCGTGGAAAAGCTGCTCTCGGCTAAACGTCCGGCCTGGTGAAACAGGTTCACAACGCCCAAATCGTCGTGCGCCTGCAGCGCGTTGTCGATCCATGGCTCAAGGAGTACGGACAACCGTCGGCCGGCGGCGGCGGGCCAGGGATCGTCAGGAATGCGCCCGGCGCGAGCGATCACTTTCCGATAGGCCTGGATGGTTTGCTCCCAATCCTGGATCGCTTCGAACTGTTCGCCCAGGTGGTACAGCGCCTCGCTCCCGATCACCAGCTTCGCCTGCTCGTCGGCCACCGTGCGAAGAATTGCCCGCTGTTCCTCCCCGTCCAAGTTCAGGACCGGACCGTACCGGAACTGTGCCTGCACCATGAGCCGGAGCACGAGGCCCTTCTCGGCCGTGATCAGTTCAAAGCTCAATTCCGCAAGCCGCATACGGGCGATGGCCGAGCCGAGCGAGTCGGGGTACCGCGACACCGCTTCCGTATAAAACATCCCGGCCCGGTCGCGTAGGTCCGCCCGACGAAAGCTGTCCCCGATCCGAACCAGCAGCAGGGACGCCTCCGGCATCTGCGGGTACATGTTGTACAGAGTCGTGGACAATCGGCGCCCAAGAGAGTCCTGGCCGAGCGCCATCGCCGTGTCGATGAACCGAAGAAACGATTGCGGACGCTTTTTGAGAAATTCCGGCCACCGGGCGTAGGCTTCCTCATAGAAGGCCAACGCATCCTGGAACTGACCTCCCGTGTACAGCGTATCGGCCAGTCCGAGCGTGGCATACTGAAGCACCACGGTATTGCCCGCATGGTCCTTCAGATTCTGGAACCGGTGCTCGGCCTCCCGCCACTTGTTCCATCCCGTGAAATTGACGGCAAGGCCCAGCAGCGCCCGATCGGCATCGGCCCCGGTGAGAAAATCGTTCAGCCCGTGCTCATAGGTCGCCTGCGCCTCGATGCGTAGCCCCATCTCCGCATAGAGGTCCCCCACCCGCCACTGCGCCCGTGCGGCATTGGGCGTTCTGGGGAAATCTCGAAGGATGGCGCGATAGGCTTCGATGGCCGGCATGCGATTGCGGGCGTTCGCCTTGTCGGCCGCCACGAGCTCGGCGAGGAAGGCCCTGGCGGGTTCGACGAGAGGACCGCCGGTATGTTGCTCAACGATCGTTCGGAACGCCGTACGGGCTGCTTTGAAATCACGCCGCCCGTAGGCTGCCACCCCTTCCATGAACGACTCGGCACCGGCTCCTTCTACAGGCGTGGTAAAGCGCGGGCCGTCATCGGGAAGATCCGGAAGCCCGACCGGGACGACCGCCTTACGACTTGGGACGGCAGGCGCCTGGTGCCCCTCCTCCGTGGCGAGCGGTTTTTTGAAGATGGGCATATTGAGGTCCGCTCCAGCCGGAGCATTCCACAAAAGACCGGCACAGATCATGAGAATAAGAGCGCGACGTTTTTTCACATAGGGAGATCGAGCAACTTCTATGCCCTTCAGAGTCTCACACAGAGCCACTGAGTGGACTGTGTAGTTACGCGGGGTTCGACAGTGAGCAGGAATACGTTACGGGAAGAGAGTCAACTGCGCGCGGAGAGGGTGTTGTCGGAGGTCAAATCGTTGACGGAAGAAGGACGGACGTGCGTCAGACGTAGAGCTCTCCCTGCACTTTTGAGTCAAGGCCCTTGCGCTTGAGCTTCTCAACCAATGTCGTCCGATTGAGGTGCAGTAGTTGCGCGGCCCTGCTCGTCACACCGTTGGTTTTGCGTAATGCTTCGGCAATCAAGCGATTTTCGTACCGCTCAAGTTCCTTGACGAGGTGAATCCCTGTGCCGTTAAATACGTCGGGCTCTTGGGCTGGACCCTGGCTCCGACTCGGAGCCTGAGCCGGAGCCGGAGTCGGCTGACTCTTCAGGATCTTTTCAGGGAGTTCCGAGACCGTAACAGTGCCGGACCTTTTCAGAATCACCAGCCGCTCGACCAGATTTTTCAACTCTCGAATATTCCCCGGCCAGGAATAGTGCATCAGACAATTCATCGCTGCCGCCTCCACCTCTCGGATGGAAGTCTGCTTGGTCTGGGTGAACTGTTGGATGAAGTGATCGAACAACAGCGGGATGTCGCTCCGTCGCTCCCGAAGGGGCGGGATTGTGAGGGGAATCACATTCAATCGATAATAGAGGTCCTCCCGAAAGCGCCGTTCCTTGACCGCCAACTCAAGATCGATATTGGTCGCGGCAATAATACGCACGTCCACCCGAACCGTTTTCGTCCCTCCCACCCGTTCAAACGCGCGCTCCTGGATGGCCCGCAACAACTTCACCTGAAGGGGTGGACTCATCTCGCCCACCTCGTCGAGGAAGAGGGTCCCACCGTGGGCCAGTTCAAACCGGCCCATACGGGCATTCAGCGCACCGGTAAAGGCCCCTTTTTCATGTCCAAACAACTCTGATTCCAACAAATTTTCAGGAATCGCCCCGCAATTCACCGGGACCAAGGGGCGATCTCGGCGGAGGCTATTGAAGTGCAGCATGCGGGCCACAAGTTCCTTGCCAGTCCCGCTCTCTCCCTGGATCAGGATGGTGCTGTCGCTGTCCGAAACTTTTTCAACAAATTCATGTAATTCGCGCATGACATCGCTTGTTCCGATCAGATGCTCCAAGCGGTACTTCTCTTTGACAGTCTTTCTCAAGAGGAGATTTTCCTGGCGGAGCTTTTGGAATTCCAAGGCCTTTTTAATGACCACTGAGGCAGCATCAAATTGTATCGGTTTCGTAATGAAATCATAGGCGCCCGCCTTCATGGCTTTGACCGCGGATTCGATCGTGCCGTAGCCCGTCATGACGATGCAGGCGATCTGGGCATTCACCTGCGCCGCTCGCTCCAATATTTCCAACCCCCCCATCCCCGGCAACCGTAGATCCGTCAAGACGATTTGGACCGGCTCGTCTTTGATCGCTTGAATGGCGGCCTCTCCGTCCGCCACGGCCGTGACCTGATACCCTTCATCGATCAGAAACTCGCGAAGGGTCTCCCGAACCGTCTCTTCGTCATCGACGATTACGATGTGAGACTGATTCATTGTGATCCTTTACTCCTCGAGAAAAAGGCCGAGGTTATGAGATCAATTGAGAAAACAGGAGCGCGGTCAGGCACATCGGGCAGCCACATCTGTCAAATCTCCCGACCATCGCTGTGAACGCTGGTGCGAGCGAGGCTTTTTGGTAGGACAAAACCGTCACATCTATAACTGACCAAGCCAAAATATTCAAGACAAATTTTCCATGCACAAGTTATCCAAAGATACAGCAATGTCCGTACCATCTCTACTTGTATTTTTGTCAATAAAGACTCGCAAAATAAATACGAGCCGCCTTGATTCTGCCCCACGATTTTAAGTCATTGAGTTTTTGGGCTTCTAATGACATGTCGACAGGCAAGAGAATCTTGCTCGACGATGAAAATAAATTGTCCGTCTTGGCGGTACAAGTCTTGCTGCTATGAAGAGCCTGTGGAAAAGCTGTAAAGAATATATTAATTGAGTGTCAATGGGCTGTCGATGAAATAAATTTGACACACCCGATAGTCCACAGGAAGATCACAGCAATTGACGGAAAGATGACGGTCGATACCTATTGGACAGGGAGAGACCCAAGTTCCTCTGTCCGGACGACCGGCCAAGGCCGAGCTCCGGGACCTAGAGGACCGATGAGGTTCAGTGCCGGTACGTCTTTGATCAGTCTGAATTGAGCGCGGAGTTTCACGGCACGGCTCTTTTGCCCATCCGTCGCACCTGTGCCGGTACCGAATGAGCCTGCGCCTGATTCCACCAGCCAATTTTTGAGAGTAGCCTTCGCCGCCCCCACTGCGGCCAGATCAAAATCAGGGTCCCCGGACGTATGCACGAGGTGCGGCTCCTCCCGCATCTCCGGCCTTCCCGCCTCAAGCACGGCAGTCACAACCGCTTCCCGTTCATTGCCAGGCAAGTAGCCATGGCCCCAGGGACGCTCTGCAACTGGAGGATTCCAGGATCGCTCCAGCATAGCGCGTAACGACCTGATAGCCGGGGCATCCGAATAGTCCGTCGGCGGCGTTCTTTGTCTGGATCGATCGCGCGTTGAAGGCTGCCCCTCTGCCGCAGACGCATCCAGGCTCACGATCGCGCGCTCGCGCGGAACGGCATCGACCGTCATCTTGACCCCCTCGACAGCCGCCACTTGTTCCGACGTCAGACCTGAAAAGACGCCCTCCGCCGCAAGCACCAGCCCGCTCTCGATCCGCACCCGTTGATCATCCACCGGCAAGACCCAGGTGGATAGACGCCAGTCCTGCAAACTCGAATAGACGGCAAGAGTCTTGCCGTCCTTTGCCAGGAGCCGCAGATAGACTCGTCGCGGCACGGCGACCCCTTGTACAAAGTCACGGTTCAGATCGGCACGTGAAGACAACGCAACCTCGATTGCAGCTGGGGCCCCGTTCCCGCCGGCCTTCTGCCGGATTGTCCCGCCCATCGCATGCGTGGATTCGGCCACGGCATCCACCGCAGAGGACAGGAGCCAGAATCGAACCGGCACATGAAGCGTCAGGGAACCGTCCTTCGCTCGCTCGGTGCGGGCCTGGGCGGTTTCTGCTTCAAGCCCCGAACCTGCCAACCGTTCCACAAGCCGCGCCACAATCAACCGGTCTCCGCCTGAGGCTTCCTCAACGGGACCTGTCTTAAGCAACTCCGGTCCGGAAAGACTGCGGACGACGTTGGCGTAGTTGGAGCGAGCGGCGCTGTGAGTCGGATCGGCCGCCAGTGCGCGCTCGAACTCTTCCAGGGCTTGGAACATTTTGCCTTCGCGGCTGAGTATCTCGCCGACATCGTTGGCCTTGGCGGCTGGGACGAATCCCGGCTTGGGGTCGGTCGCGACTGTCGTCGCCGTTTCGGTCTGGCGATGGCCCGTATCCGGAAGAAGTTCCACCACCTTCGCCACCAAAGAGCGGGCGACGGAAGACACCTCCGCCAAACGCCCCTCAGCGACTGCCATCCCCAGGATCGCGCCCTGCTCCACCCCCAGTATCTGCGCATCGATCCGCAGGTGCCCCTCCACCACCGTCACGCTGCCGGTCACCAGCACCGTGGCGCCAGCCAGACGCCCCGCTCGGACTGCCGACTCGTCGGCCACCCGGCCGGAGAGGTGCAGCGTCTGCTCCCGGACAACCTCCTCCAGGCGCTGCCGCTGCACGACCAACACGGACGGAATCCGCGCCAATTCGGCGACCAACATGTCCGCCAAACCTTTTTGCATCCAGGCTAAGTCCGGCGCCCTCGTCCTGTCCTCAAAATACAACACGGAGATAACCAGAGTGGGAGGAAATTTCGCGGTACTGGACGTGCCGGACGAGGCCTTTGCAGAGGCCATGGCCTCAGGTGGCGGAGGCGCCAGGGGCTGGGACGTACAGGCCGTGCCGGCCATCAAAACGAACAGCAAGGCCGCGTTCAGGCCACGAACAGCGGACCGGCATCTCGTGATATCGGCGTCAGTATTCATCCGATGAATTCTGTGGATCATGTCTGCAGCGGAGGCCACGTTCCGCCTTCCATTGCTCATTAAGCCCATAGATGAAGACCAGAATCTCGGCAACGGCCTGATACAGATCGGGCGGAATGCACTCGTTCAGATCGAGTTGCAGAAGGAGTTCGACCAAATCTCGGTTTTCCTCAATCGGAACGCCGGCCTGCTGCGCTTCGCGAATAATGCGCTCCGCCAGCTCTCCCCGTCCCCGTGCAGTCACACGCGGGGAGACATACTGAGGCGGGGCATATTCCAGCGCCACGGCATAGGGTTGGCGAGGGACCCGTTTATAGCCCATAAGAACCCTTTCGAACCGGTGGAAGAGCGCCGGGGTTCATGCCCGTACGTTGACCAGACTTCGGCCTGGAGCCATAGGGACCGCCAAGTCCTCTCCGTGGACGGTGCCTGAGTCGGCGACCCCAGAAGAAAGCGTTTCCACCTGATACCCCCTGGCCGTCAACCCTTGACTCAAAGTCGGCAGGAGCGCCGCCACGGCTCGTTCGACGTCCGAACGATCGACCATGAAACGCGCCGCGATGCGCTTGCCGGTCAACCGCGCATCCACCCGGATCGCGCCGATCCCGTCCAACTCCAGCAACGTCACCAGGCTGTGCGACCGCCCCCCCTTCGACTGCTGCTGCCGCGCCCCGTCTCCGTCCGGCTGATACACATAGAGGAGCGCCGAGGCGTTCGTCCCCAGATTCAGCGGCAATTCGACCAGAAGCGGCTGCCCTTGTTGCACGTTGAGCGAGTTGATCACCTGCTCCCGCTCAATCACGTGGAGCATGTGCTGCGCCTCTTTGACCCATTCGACGGTCGTGGTCTGAGCCGTTTCTTGAGAAGACGTCCGTGCCGGCGCCTCACCAGACCCTGTCGCCACGGAAGGCCCCTCCCACACCGGTTTGGCATGGACCTTGAGGATCGTCATCAGCCAACCCTTCAGCGTCGGCTCGGAAGGCGTGCGAGTGCCTTGCCTGCCGTCTCCATCCTTCTCCGGAAACGGCAACAGCGCCCGCTCATGCTGTAAGCCTTTGGCAACGAGGGCCTCCTTGATCTGCGGGCCGGTCGCTTCCGCCGCCTTCAAGACCAGACGTTCGCGGAACCGCTCCAATTCCACTCCCACTCGCTCGGGGATCTCCTTGCGAAGTACAGCGGTGCGAACCGAGTTGAGCAGCCGATCGAAGCTTGGACCGAAGGACTCATCGACAGGCAGTAACGTCCTAAGCAGCTGCGCGATCGGATCGGTGTCTCCCGCTTGAGGACGCGGCTTGGATTCAACGTGCTGGGAGGCTGCCGCCTGACTCGTCAGGACCGGCCTCCCAACTTCAATCGCTTCGGAGCTGTCGCTGGGGAGTGGAAATGGAACCGGATTGCCCGTGAGCGGGACCGGCCGGATCGGCTGATAAGACTGATGCGAAACCCGGCTTGGTTGCCCGGCCTCAATCGGACTCTCTTGCGGACCCTCTTGCGGACCTTCTTGACTGGACGGCCCGGCTGGCGCGAGCAGGTCTGCCTGTTCGGCTGCTACAGAAGGCTGCGGCTCGACTCGGAGGAACGGAATGCCGCCCCCGGCTTTCATTGGAACAGCAGGAACCGTTGGAAGATTACCGCCCTGCTGAATCGGCAGGCGCGGCTCCGGCCCCTCCTCACCATGATAAAGAGCACCCGGCAATTCGACCAGATGAGGAAATCCCCGGATCGGTGGCCTGACAGTCCCGGCTTGTCCCCGCACGTCCTCTCCAACCCCTCCCGGCTCTAGAAGCTGGCTGCTCTTGTCGCTTCCATTCAACGCCGGCTGAAGATATCCTCCGGTCCTGACCGGCGGCTCAAGCTTGAGGAGAATCTGCCCCCCTACTTGTTCCACACGAGCCTGAATCACCTGCCCTGGTTGCAGTTGCCCGACCAGCGAACTGGCGCTAAGCGGAACGCCCTTGACCAGGATGAGCAGCTTCCCAGCGTCCTGTCGCTCCAGAACCGTTGCTTGGATTAATTCGCCCGGAACCAAAAGCCCTTGGGGCCCAGGTGCCCCTTCTGTGGGCTGGGGGAAATTGGGGATATTCAACAGCAAAGGTTGCATTGACATTCAACCGCACTCTGGTATCGGCGCAACGGCCCAAAAACTTAACCTCGTTATGCGACGCCAGAGCAGTTGGTCACGGCG
>SCVQ01000244.1 GCA_004296865.1 Nitrospirota bacterium | reverse complement strand
AGGAATGGCTGCACGAGGGCGAGTCACACTCGAAGGCTGCTAACCTCCTATAGCCCTTCCCCACCTCCTCTCGCTCTTTGTGTAACCATTCCTAGGCCTGGATCAATCGGCTCTTTCTGTAGCGATACCGTCCTCACGTGGCCTGGGGGGTCTGGGGCGTTTAGCTACAAGGCTTCTTTCGCTCTGACCTGAAACTCCCCATACGGCTTGGCTTGCTTTCCAAAGCACCCCTCTAAGCCCCAACCAAAGCTTCGTTATTTCGATAGGCTTAAGCGTCCGGAATCCAGTCGCGCTTTTGGCATTGTGCTTGCTCATCTTTGAGTGTCGAGGGGTATTCGAGGAGCTGAAAATGGGAGATGTGGTGGGTCAGGGGCCGAGAGTTGCCGATCGGATCATTGAGGCAGTCTCCCTGAAGCCCGGATGTCTGCTGGAAGATTTGGTCTTGGATTGCCTGGACCTCACCTGGAACCAGGTTTTTATGGAAGTGGACCGTCTCAGCCGGACGGGGCAACTCCGGCTCCAGCAAGAGAGGCCGGGGCAGTATTCCGTCAGGCCGGCAAGGAAGATGATCGCATCATGAAAGCCGTCAGGCCAGGAATCAAGAAGGCCAGCCCTGGCCGGTGTCTGCGTTGCGGCTGTTTGATGGTGATGATTCGGCTGCAAGACCGAAGGCTCGCCGGCCTCGAGGGAGAGCCGCAACGCTTGGTGGGGTGGCAGTGTCTCATCTGCGGCAAGGTCGTGGATTTACATAGCCTGGTGCATCGCCATGAGCAGCTTGAACGGGATGCATCACGCCGATTTCGGCAAAGAGAAAGGGCCGTGCCCTATGGCTAAGGCAGAACCGGTTGGAGCCCCCGTGCCGACCGTGAAGTTTGCGCCCAAGTGGACGACCGTCGTGGCCGCGCCGCTCCTCTATGCGATGATCGTCCCGCTGATCTTTGTGGACATTAGCTTGGAATTCTACCACCGGCTGGCCTTTCCCATCTTGGGAATTCCGACGGTATCGAGGGGGAGCTACATCAAGCTCGACCGGCATCTCCTGCCGTACCTGCCGTTTATTTTAAAGCTGGCCTGTATCTACTGCGGCTATGCCAACGGCTTGGTCCAGTATGCCGCACGCATTGCCGGCGACACCGAGCGTTATTTCTGTCCGATCAAGCATCAGGCCGCGGCCGAGTTCCATCCTCCGCCGCACCATCAGGATTTTATCGAGTACGGGGATGCGGAGGGATTCCGTAAACGGTGGGAGGCTGCGGGGCGAGTGAAGGACAAGGAGACCGGGAGTCAAACGGGACTGTAACAACAACAAGGAGGATCTGCCATGGCCAATCTGATGCGTTGGGAACCGGCTACTCGCTGGGATCCGTTCAAGGAATTAGAGGACATGCAACGCCGGCTCTCCACCGTCTTCGGACGATTGCCGGTGCGCAAGGAGGGCGGCAAGGATGAGGCCATGACGGTGGCCGAATGGGCGCCGCTCGTGGACATCGTCGAGGACGAGAAGGAATATCTCATCAAGGCCGAGCTGCCCGAGGTCAAAAAAGAGGACGTCAAAGTGACGGTCCAGGACGAGGTCCTCACGATCACGGGAGAACGGAAGTACGAGAAGGAGGAGAAAGGCAAGAAGTATCACCGTGTCGAACGTGCCTACGGCAGCTTCGAACGCAGCTTTACGCTTCCAGAAGATGCCGATGGGGCGAAGGTGAACGCCGAGTTCAAGGACGGCATCCTCAAGGTCCACGTCGCCAAGTCCGAGAAGGTGAAACCCAAGAGCATCGAGGTCAAGGTGAGCTGAGCGGATCGGATCATCGAGCAAGGTCCCCCACAGGACCGGGAGGCTACCATGCAACGAAGGCTGCAATGTCTGAACGTGCACTGGCCGATCCATCTGGGTGAGCCCTCGCAAAGTTCCGCTGCGGCAAAGAGCCGGCTCTGGTGGCTTGTCCTGGGCTTGGCCCTGTTGGCCTTCTTCCTCGTCAGCACGGGGCTGCTCGGCGGCGTGAGGTGAGCGTGTCGATTCTGCGTGATCGTGAAGAGGCGGGCCGGTTGCTGGCCAGGCGGTTGGGGGCGTATCGGGATGACCCCGACGCGCTCATCCTGGCCTTGCCACGGGGCGGGGTGGCGGTGGGTTATACGCTGAGCCTGGCACTTCACCTGCCGCT
>SCVQ01000243.1 GCA_004296865.1 Nitrospirota bacterium | reverse complement strand
CCGAGGGCGGGAGCAGACCTGACCGAAGAAATCACGCCCCCCGAAGCCAATCTGGAAGGGATTGCCTTCAGCCTGAGCAAGGGATGCTACCCGGGGCAGGAAGTGGTGGCCCGGATGGATACCTACGGCACCGTCCGCCGGCACTTGGTGGGTCTGACGTTGAAGGGAACCGCCGCCCCCCTCCGCGGCGCAAAAATTTTCAGCGGTGACCGCGAAGTCGGCTGGGTCTCCAGCGCCGCTTACTCCCCTTCCTTAGATCGTTCGATCGCCCTGGGGTTTCCCCTGCGCGACTTCAGCACTCCCGGCACGATGCTCACCGTGGAAATCGAAGGGCACCAATACGAAGCCGCCGTCACCAGCTTGCCCTTCTACACGAAGGGCTAGACGTCCACCCGCACTGAGCCCTCTCTCCTCTCAGCGCATTCCGTTTCACCCTGAGATACACCTCTATATCTCTTCCGATACGGACGCATTGCGCTCGTGGGAGGTGATTCTCCTTCACAATCGCCAAGATCAACAACAGCTCTGACCACTCTGGGTATATCCTTCGCAGCGGCATTGCGCTTGCTTCTCTCACCGAGCAGGAATCCGTGCGAGAGCCATTGAGGGACATTCGGTGTGCAAACGGCGCCACCAAAGGGACCGGGGAAGTCGTGAGCGAGAATTGACAAAGCGGGGAGGTTCCCGTGGATGACCCGAAGCTGAGGGGACCGACGGACGTGATTCGGATCACACCATGTGAGGCTGGACGGCTTATCGTACGCATTCCTTATACTCCTGAGCGCGTGGCGAAGATCAAGACCATAGCCGGCCGCCGCTGGGATTCCAAGGAGCGGTACTGGACAGTGCCCCATACGGAGGCGGCGCTCTCGTCCTTGCTGGCCCTTTTTGCCGGAGAGCCCATCGAGGTGGAGCCTTCGCTGCCCGCTGTGGGAGTTCCCGGAAATCTTGCGCCCCCGCCTGAGCCGGCGGCCTGTCAAGCGGTGACCGCTAGCCCCAAGCTCCTCGATCAGGTGCGCCGGGCGATCCGTACCCGGCACCTAAGTCCGCATACCGAGCAAGCTTACATAGGTTGGATCAAACGGTTCATCTTCTTCCATGGTAAGCGACACCCGATAGAGATGGGCGAGGCAGAAATCGGGCGATTCTTATCAAGCTTGGCTACGGATGCCAGGGTCAGCGCTTCGACTCAGAACCAGGCCTTTAATGCCCTCCTGTTTCTTTACCAGCAAGTGCTGCGGAGAAAGATTGGTCTGATCGAAGGAGTCGTTCGCGCCAAAAGACCCAGGCGCTTACCGGTTGTCCTTACAAAAGAAGAAGTCGGGCGGCTTCTGGCCTGTCTAGAGGGTGCTCCGTGGTTAATGTCGATGCTTCTGTATGGTGCTGGGCTGCGGCTCATGGAGTGTTGCCGCTTGAGAGTCAAAGATATCGACTTCAGTAAGAATCAAATTGTCGTTCGGGCTGGCAAGGGCGACAAGGATCGCTACACAATGCTCCCTGCTGCTGCGAAGGACCCGCTCCTGCGACACGTGCAGGCCGTGAAGCGCCGTCATGAGGAGGACTTGAGGCAGGGCCTGGGGCGCGTCAGCCTTCCCGATGCCTTGGAGCGAAAATATCCGAATGCTGGCAAGGAGTGGGGCTGGCAGTGGGTGTTCCCGGCAACCAGTCATTATATCGACCGGCTCACTGGAGAAAAGCGCCGTCACCACCTTCACGAATCGGTGCTAC
>SCVQ01000242.1 GCA_004296865.1 Nitrospirota bacterium | reverse complement strand
CCGCCGACGAACCCCAACGGCTCGGTCGCGAGCAGATCGAGGAGCAGGGTATCGGGCCCCATCCTCTCGGTTCCAACCACTCGGGCAGCCCTCGCAACGGCCATCGCCTCTACCCCGCCGGATAGATCTCGTGGACAAAGTCATGCATCTCATCGAGGTCGCGGTAGAGATGCGTGAGACCCTCGATCTGATGCGCCAGGTCGAGATCGACCTTCTTCGTGAGCACAACGAGCGTGCGCAGGTACGGGAGTTTCGGGTCGTCGGAGCGCGTCGCGGACACGCGCGCCTCAAGCGCGGCAACCGCTCCTTCGTAAAACCGCTTGAGCGTGGCCAAGTCCTTGGCCCCGCACATGGACCGGATGGGTCCCGGGTGATCGGCCCCGGCGCCAAGCTCCGCCAGCTCGTGCTGCCGCTCGGCTTCGTTCTTCACGCCCAGTATTTCCATCAAACCCAGCCGAAGCCCTGCGATTTCGTGACAGGCCATCGTGAACCCTCCATTACTGCATGATGTTGTCGACCAGGCGACTGACGAGCCGATCGCCGAGCAGGTGCTCCTCGACCAGTTCCTTGGCGTCCGTCTCTTTCACGCCCCGGTACCAGATGCCGTCCGGATACACAGCGACCGTCGGACCCTCTCCGCAGCGGCCCATGCAGGATGTCCTGGTCACTCGGATATCCAGCTCGCGTCCGGTTTCTTTGAGAAGCCGCCGCAATGTGGCAATCAACGTGATGCTCCCGGCATCGGCGCAGTCGGCATTCCCACAGACCAGGACATGCTTGGCGAGCGGGCGATGGGCATGCACGTGCGGCATGGCCTGCGCATGGGTGAACCCGTGCCGCAGACTCCAGAGAAGCGCTTTGAGACCGCCCACGTTCTCGGTCACGGCAGAAACCGGCACGCGATACTGACAAGCGTCACAGGGGAGCGGACGTTCCCCCTCCATCGCTTCGTAGAGACGCTCGTCCATCAACTTGAGCAGACGGTCGTCGCTTCCCAAATGCGGTGCGAGCTCGGTCTTGATCCACGGATAGCGCGCTTGGAACGCCTCCACCTGCTCGCGAATCTTGGCGATCAACCGTCCGCCGAAGAGAAAGTACGGCACCACGACGATCCGTTCGGGGCGCGCACGCGCGACCAGTTCCACCGTCTCCTCGAACAGCGGTCTCGTGACGCCGATGAAACAGGGCACCACCCAACCGATCCCGCGCCCTTCTGCGAGGAGGCGAACGACCTTACAGAAGTCACCGTTGGCGTCCGGATCGCTTGAGCCACGGCCCACGACAACGACGGCGGTCTTCGCAACCTCGCGGGCGCCTTCCAGCGCCGCTCGCGCACGCTCGAATGCCAGATCCACAAGGTTCGGATGGACGCCCAACGCGTTGGCCACGGCAAAACGGACGGCGGGGAAATCCTGCCGTACCTCCGAGAGCGCGAGAGGAATATCGTTCTTCACATGCCCCGCGGCAAAGAGGAACAACGGCAGCACGACAACGGAATCGGCCCGCTGAGCCAGATCGCGAAGGGCGGTGGACAAAGATGGACGGGCGAGCTCCACATATCCGTGCGCAACCTCAATATCAGGGTGTGCCGCACGATAGGTCGCGACTAAGGCCTCGAACTCGACATTGGCGTTTGGATCGCGGCTGCCGTGCCCGACGATGAGTAGCCCCGTGGTCATGCCGCACGGACCGGTCTGGGACATGCTGCCAACTCCGTGGGTTTGCGATCATTCTTGTGCTGATTCAGGAGACCTGTCCAGCAACGGGAACAAGACGGCACATACCGAAGAGGCAGTCGAGATCTCCATTACGCAGGGATTTTCACCCTCTTCCCTGATCTCTCCCGCTGGGGGGGCCTACACCTTCGAAGTCTATGTAAAAAAATGAAACTGTACTGCCCTTTATGCCTTCGTGTCAACGGGATTACCCCCGCGTTTGAACGATTGAGCAGGATCGAGAAATCTACCAGAACGGCTCAGGGTTAAAACCGCCACGCCAAGCCCCCTGCCACCGTTCGAGGCCAACCCGG
>SCVQ01000241.1 GCA_004296865.1 Nitrospirota bacterium | reverse complement strand
GTATTTTAAACCGTCTAGATCGCAAAGGTAAGGAGACGGTTACGACGTCTCAACCACTTGTGGAGTTGGGAAATTTTTGTTGCCTTTTATGCAGGTGTGGCGGAGTTCAAAGCGGACTTCGCCGAAGGAGCGAGATGTCAGCTCTCGATCCACCAACACAGAGCCTCGGATGGAAGTGGTGGGCACGGAAGTTCCAACACTGTGAGGTAATTCGGGCCTAACGTGGGTGGCCTGGCTGATCCCTAACTGCGCGCGTCCAGCGGGCACTTTCCGAAGTGCACGATGCGCGAGCACGGGGATTGGCCAGGCCACACTCTTTCCTTCGCTGGCCGAGGCGTCTCCCTACTTCTTCTGCGGTTCGAGCACCTTGTTGCCCTTGCGGAACACCGCGTAGATGGCCTGCGAGGGGCAGGCGTCGAGGCAGAGCCGGCAACTTTCCAAGCAGCGCGACGAATCGAATTTGAGCGGTGGGGTCGAGAGCCAGGCGCCGGTCGGGCAGACCGGAATGCAGATGGCGTTGTGGGTGCATCGGTCTGGGTGGCGGACAAGATAATCCCTGTTGACCATCATGGGGGTGACTCCTTCAAACAAAGCCTGCGAAAACATTTCGAGCATGTTCACGGCTGATCGTGCCTCATGGTCACTCGCCTGACTTCCATCCATCCACCAGCCGGCGCAGCCGGTCTTTGAGTTCGGGTATGTGCTCCAGGTTGTTCTGGATCGCGCCCAGGATTTTATCCAGCCGCGCGAGGCGTAGCGCTTCTTTGTCTTGACGCACGAGCCGGTCGTACTCGGCAAAGGCGTCCTGGTGCGCAGGTTCGAGGAGGCGTCGGGCGGCGCCCAACCCTTCCGTCAGTTCCCAGGGCTCCGGGGCGAGGGGAGGGACGACGGCGAACGACCGGTCCGAGAAGACAAGCACCGCGGCACCCGGCTTGGAGGGCAAGGGAAGGGCAGCCTCGATCGTCTTACCCGGGACCTGTTCCCAGGCTGTTGCCAGTCCGGGGAACCGTTTCATGAAGGCCACCTTCTCCATGTTGGCCTTCCATTTTTCTTCCACCGGCATGGCGGTCTCTCGATCTGTGAGTCGGCCCGGAAGAGCCGTGCCGTGGTCGGTTGCGGTCAGGCTTTCTCTCCCGGCTTGTGGCCGGGCATCAGGAGTCGCTCGACACGTTCGCCTTTGACGATATGGCGTTCCATAATTTCCGTCACGTCCGCTTCCGAGCCCACCCAGTACCAGACTCCCTCCGGATAGATCACGATGCTGGGGCCGTACTCGCAATGGTCCAGGCAGCCGGCTTTGTTCGCGCGTACGGTGCCTTTGAGGCCCAGCCGGTCCACCTCTTTTTTGAAAAAGGCGTGGAGGCGTTCGGAGCCGCGATCCGCACAGCATCCGCGCGGGTCCTCTTGGGGACGCTGGTTGATGCAGACGAAAATGTGATGCGTGAAGGTGGACACGAGATGTCTTCAGCGGATCATCCGGCCGCAGACGGGGCGCCCGCCTGGGTCTGAAAGCGATGGATGAGGGTGTGAACGTCGGATGGGGCGAGGAGCCGCGATCCCGCGGCGGCTCCTTCAAGGAGCAGGGCCACTTCCCGGAGACGCAAGTGCGCGCGTTGCCACTGGCCGGTGCTCGTGAGCTCGGACGATTGCCCCGCGCCCAACTTGTCCAGCTCGGCCCGGATATCGCGCACGTCGCGTTGCAGGTTTTTTTGCATGGAACAGCTCTCGCAGAACCACTTGGGGCTCTGGTCCGAGGAAGGGGAGAGGCGGTCGTAGGTCCGGCCGAAGAAGTCTTTTCCCAGGGACAACTTCATCAGCGGTCCCCCCTCCGTTCCGCAGGCATCGCACCGTCCGGTCGTGAAGCTCGCAGGAGAGTCCGTCACCAAGCGCCTCCTTGTGGACGAATTGGCGGAATCTTACACTAGGACCTTGCCGCCTGTCCAGCCTGACGGAGCCCGTACCGGGATGCCGCAATCGTTCGCAATATCTCGCCTGGGGCGGGACAGAAAAGGGGTATACTAGGCCGTCGTTGTTCGGGTAGGATGCAAGCCGGAGGAGGCCTCATGATCGTCGGTGTGCCCAAAGAGATCAAGGATCAGGAATTTCGCGTCAGCCTGACGCCGGATGGCGTCGCCACCCTCTGTGCCGCAGGCCATAGGGTCTGGGTCGAGCCTGGCGCCGGCATCGGAAGCGGGTTTCGCGACGAGGATTACCAAAAAGCGGGGGCTCATCTGGCGCGGTCGAAGGCGCAATTGTTCCAGGACGCCGAACTGATCGTCAAAGTGAAGGAACCGCTGCCGCCCGAATACGCGCTGTTCCGGTCTGGGCAAGTCCTGTTCACCTATCTCCACTTGGCTGCCGAAGCGGAGTTGACGCGGGCGTTGGTCGAGGCGAAGGTCACGGCCATTGCCTACGAGACGACGGAGAGCCCGGATGGCGGTCTGCCGATGCTCAAGCCTATGAGCGAGATTGCCGGACGTATGGCGGTGCAGGTGGGCGCTCGGTATTTGGAGCGGTCCGAGGGCGGGAGCGGCCTGTTGTTGGGTGGTGTGCCCGGTGTGGCTCCCGCCAACGTGGTGGTGTTGGGCGCCGGCGTGGTGGGTAGTGCGGCCACTAGGATGGCGGTCGGCATGGGCGCGCAGGTGACGGTGATCAACTTGGATCTGGAACGGTTGCGCGACTTGGATGAACTCTATCGGGGGCGGATCGTCACCTTGGCGGCCAATCAGCCCTGGATTGATCGGGCGGTGGCGGAGGCGGACCTGGCGATCGGCGGGGTGCTGGTACGTGGGGCCAAGGCGCCCAAGCTGGTCTCCCGCTCCGTGGTCTCCCGCATGAAGCCGGGGTCGGTCATCGTCGATGTATCCGTGGATCAGGGCGGATGCTTTGAGACCACCCGCCCGACCAGCCATTCGGATCCGGTCTATCAGGTGGAGGGGGTCCAGCACTACTGTGTGCCGAATATGCCCGGCATCGTACCCCGCACCGCGACTTTTGCCTTGACCAACGCGACGCTTCCCTTTATAGTCCGCATTGCCTCGACCGGCGTTGCACGCGCGATCCATGCCGATCCCGGTTTGGCGCGCGGCGTCAACGTGGCAAATGGCGCAGTGACCTGCAAGGGCGTGGCAGACGCGCAGGGCCTGCCGTGGAAGCCGTTGGTCTGAGATCGTTCGACTCGTGTCGGTGGATAATTCGAGGTTCGGGGCGTAGCGCAGCCCGGTAGCGCACCGCGTTCGGGACGCGGGAGTCGCAGGTTCAAATCCTGTCGCCCCGACCAAAAGTACAAATAGACTCCGAAGAGGATTTGAAGACGGCGAGCGGATAAACACCTCCGGTCAATCCGAGGTGTCTGTTGAACGCCGCGCCTGTGTGATCGAAACCTCCCGCAGTATCTTGACTCCTACATACTACGATCATTCGTTTGGGACTGTCACGGGACGGAGCTTTCGTGCAAGGCTCCGGAATGAAGGCAGACGACCATGTCACAGCGACAACCAGCCAGGGCACGGATCGTGGTGAGCGGACTGGTGCAAGGGGTGGCCTATCGTGCGTTTGCTCAGCGGGAGGCCACTCGCAGGGGCTTGGGTGGGGAGACGTGCA
>SCVQ01000240.1 GCA_004296865.1 Nitrospirota bacterium | reverse complement strand
GCACTCAAAACCTATTCTCGCCTTGTCCCTCCGGGGCACCAGGACAATCCGCGCTGGCTCAGGGACGTGGCCCTGTCCTTTATCACCAGCCGCGCACGCGATACCACGGAACACTTACGGATCGCAGCCTTTACAGCCTTGGCAGATCTGGCAAGTCGTGAGGAAAATCGCGACGTGAGGCCCCTGCTCGAAGACGGCCTCCTCGACTCCTCTCCCCTCGTGCGCGCCAGGGCCGTGGAAGGACTCGGCAAATTCGTCGAACGCGACCGGCTGTCTCAACCGTCCCATCCAGCCGTCTCCTCACAGAGCCTCAAGCGGGCACTGGATGATTCGGCGCCGGCCGTACGGATCGCGGCATTGAACGCCTTGGGCGACGCGAAAGATTCGTCCGCGCTGGACCAGATCGCCCGCCTAGCTCGGGGCGAGGAGAGCGCGGTGCAAGTCTTCGCCCTGGCGGCGCTCGTCAAACTGGGCCGATCCGACGCACTGACCGATCTCCTCAGCGCCGCGACCCTGCCGGATCCGGACTCCCGCATGGCCGCACTGGGCGTTCTGGGTCGGCTCAAACGGCCTGCCAGTTTTTCGCTTCTCAGCCAATCGATCTACGATCCTGATCCATCCGTCCGGGCATTCGCAGCCGGCGCCCTGGGAGAATTCGGCGACCCTGGAGCGCTGCCGGCGCTGACCCATGCGCTGAACGACGAAAGTCCGCGCGTCCGCAGCATCGCGGCCGCCAGCCTGGGACGACTCGGCCTGGGGCACAGCCTGGTCCTCCTCAGACAGGCGGCGCAGGATCCGGTCGAGATGGTTCGTGCGGGGGCGATCGAAGGATTGCTTCGGCTCAGCTCCAACACCCGTTGCCCCAAAGCGAACAACGGCTCCTCGGCGACGCCTTGCCATGGGGCCCCGGAGGAAGCCATCCTCTTAGCGGCCAACCTCGCCAACCATCCCGATCCATCGCTCCGAAGCGCAACGGCACAAGCTTTGGGGCTGGGCGGCCATCGAAAAGCCCTGCCGGTTCTGGAACGGCTGCTTCAGGACCAGCAACCACAACCACGCCTGACGGCAGCTCGCGCGATGGGCAAGCTCGGCGATCGAGCCGCTGCACCGCTCCTCAAAAAAGCGCTTGAAGATACTGATCCGGCAGTCCGTGTGACCGCGGCGGGAAGCCTGGCCCTCCTCTTACCGAGGAAGCCGTAGTCCAGCGAAAGGAAGGAGCCCTATGCTGAAAATTTTGGGATGGGTGGTATTGCTCGGCGCGGTCTTTGCCAGCGGCTACTACGCCGGCCAGCGCCCGATCGGCGAACTGAAAAAGACCGTCACAAACCTGTCGTACAACATCATGGATACCACGATCGGTCTGGAACGGACCATGCGGCAGCGCCATGGTTTGGTGGATGCCAAGGCGCAGGTCATCGAGGCAAAGTCGGAACTCCTGGACCGCAACCTCGGCAATGCCGCGAAGGACCTGGACGAAGCTATTGAGCAGCTGGAAAAAGCAAGTGCCGCGGAACGGGACGCCGGACGGTCCCAGACAATCAGACCGCTGATCGCCAAGGTCAAAGAAGCGCAGCTGGAACTCTCGATGGGGAAAGCCATCCCGCGCGCGAGGCTGGACGAGATTCAAAAAGAACTGGACGCGCTCCTATCTCAGGAGCGGTAGGCGGGTTCAGACCGTGGTGGTCTTTTTCTTCCAGGCCGCCAAAATCCGCTCGACGCGCATTTTGACGACCAAATCCGGGTCCTGCATCAGTGGCTTGATCGCCTGACGCCCTCGTTCATCGCCGATCTTTTCAAGCGCGGCCGCCGCAGTCAAACGGACATACCAGTCTTTATCCTGCAGCATCGCGATCAGGGGATCGAGCGCCTTGTCGTTCTTGATGCGGCCGAGTGCGATCACCGCCTGTTTGCGGACGTTCTCATCCCTGTCCTTCATCGCGGCCACAAGCTTCTCGACCGCCGGCTCACCCAGATCGACCAGCGCATCGGTCGCATCTTCGAGAAACTCGTCTTTCCGTAATTGCGCAATCAAGGGATCCAGCACCCGTTCGTCCTTGATCTTGCCGAGCGCCCGGATGGCGTATTTCCGGATGTCCCAATCGCGAAGCTGCTTGATCAGCCCGTCAACCGCCGGAGAACCGACCATCCCCAGCGCTTCGATGGCCGCATCCCGCACCTGCCAGTCTCCGTCGTGAAGCGCGCGCGTGAGGGGCTCGACGCAACGCTCATCCCCCATTTCGCCCAGCGTAATGGCCGCTTCGCGGCGGACGACCCAGTCCTGATCCTGGAGCAGCTCGATCTGGATCTCGATTTCATCCTTGACCTTTTCTTCATCCAGAGCGACCTCTTCGGTCGCCTCGGTTGCCGGGGACGCTCCCATGGCCGACGCCTCGGTTCGGGCTAACGTGTCCGAGACTTGGTCGGCCAACTCGTCGCCTGCTTCCAGCGTTTCAGACATAGGCAGATCCGTCGATTTCTTGGCATCATCCATCATGAACCATGCTCCATCTTAGAGATCCGTTCATACTTCGCAGGGAAGGCACTCTCCCTACAGCGGTCACGGCAGGACTTGGCGTCATGCGCCGGCCGCCGCCCCTGTGGTTGCCTCCGCCTTGGCGCCGGCCGCCTTTTTGCCCATCGCTCGATGCAACCGAGCGGCAAGGCTCCGCCGCTTCCGTTGCACACGCTTGAGGCGCTTGTGTAACCCCCGAAGAGCTGCGTTGCCTTCGGGGTTCTCGGTCCCGGCCAGTCGTTCCCGCACCTTCTTTTTCAACCGCGCTTCGTCCATCTCCACGGGGGTCTTTTTAGCCATAGTGCCTGCGTCCTCCATCGTCCTGTCTCGAACGTGATACCGTGATCGCGAATCAGCAGGTCACAGTGTAGTGGAGGTGCGCCAACGGTGTCAACCGCGGTGGGATCGGAACGAGAATCGCTCCAGGTGGTTAGCTGATTAGATGGAGAGGGACACCCGATAGACCATGTGCTCGGCGGCCATGAAGTCCGCGACACGGCGGGTCCGTCGCTCGCGCATGAAGTCACCGGGGAAGAGCGTCAGACTGTGGATA
>SCVQ01000239.1 GCA_004296865.1 Nitrospirota bacterium | reverse complement strand
CGGCGATCTCGCGCTCGGAGAGCCGGTACAGCGGCTTGACCTTCTTGGCGAAGCCCTCGACCGACGCCGGGAGGCTGGGGCTCTGTTTGTCGAGGTACTCCTCCTGCCAGTGCAGCACGTTGCCCAGCAGGCGGGCGGCCTCATCGTCCAGGTTGTGGCCCGTGGCCATGACGTCGTAACGGTGTTCGACCGCCGCGCGGTTGAATTGATACCGTTTGATGGTGCCGCAGGCGGAGCAGGTGGGACGGTGAATGAGGTCGGCCAGCTCGCGGATCCCGGCCCCTTCCGCCTCCTGGACGGTATGCGTCAGGAGCGTCGCCTTGTGAGCGGCTCCCACCGTTTCGGCAAACCGCACCGCCTTCTCGCGGGATTTGGCCGAGTAGCCGCCGATGCCGAGGTCCACGTAGAGCGCGTCGGCTTTGTAGCCCAGCTTGAGTAGAATATCCCAGAGCGCCAGACTGTCCTTGCCGCCGGAGACCGCCACCAGGATGCGGTCCTGGGGGCCGAACATCCGCTCGGCCTTGATCGCGCGGGCAACCTGGTCGTGTACGAACTCGTTGAAGCAGACTTTACAGAAGGCCGCATTATGACGCGGCAGTCCGATGACGGCCTTGGTATGGCATTTCTTACAGTTCATGATCCGTGTCAAAGTCTGAAAGCCATCAAGTCCGAAAGTCGGCTTGAGGAGGGGACTTTATGACTTTTGACTTTCCGACTTCCTGACTGCCTCCGGAGATGACCGGCCTGATCTCGACCGCATCGTCATCCTTCAGCAGTTCATCTTCCGTGACGAGTTCGTCCCTGCGGATCACGAGGTGGGCTTCCGCGACCAGGTTCAGGTCGCGGAGCAACTCCTTCACGCGCTTGGGCCCCTTCACTTCGACAGACCGCTCGGGATGGCTGAGTTGAATTTTCATAAAGCGATCATAAGCTGATCGCTGGGCGAGGGGCAAGAGGCTCTGGGCAATAGAGAGAGATTTCCTCCCCATAGCCCCGTGCCCATAGCCTTGTGCCGGCTAAATTTCCGCTTCCCGCAGAAATTTCGCCGATTCCTCCGGCGTGACCGGATTGATGTAGAAACCGGTGCCCCATTCGAAGCCTGCCACCTGGGTGAGCTTGGGAATGATCTCGATGTGCCAGTGATAAAACTCGCCGGTCTTCTCGTGGAGCGGCGAGGTGTGCAGGATAAAGTTGTAGGCCGGCTGCGACAGCACGCGGTTCATCCGCCGCAGGGACTCCGAAAGGATCCGAGCCAGCAACTCGAACTGGGTCTTCTGGCTTTCTTCGAAATAGGCGGCGTGCCGTTTCGGGAGGACCCACATCTCGAACGGAAAGCGCGGTGCGTAGGGGGTGAGGCAGAGGAACTCCGGGTTCTCGGCGACGATGCGGTCGGCGTCCCCCGTTTCCTGCCGGACGATGTCGCAGTAAATACAGCGTTCTTTCTGTTGGAAATGGGTGCGACAGCCGTCGATCTCAGCCAGGACGTTCGTCGGGGTGACCGGCAGCGCGATCAATTGCGAATGCGTGTGGTCCAGCGTGGCCCCGGCCGCCGCCCCATGGTTTTTGAAGATGAGGAGGTAGCGGAAGCGCAAATCTTTCTTGAGGTCCACCATGCGGTCGCGGTAGGCCCAGAGGACGTCCTCGATGCGCTTGGGCGGCATGTCGGCCAGCGCGTCCTTGTGATCCGGGGTCTCGATGATCACCTCGTGGGCGCCGATGCCGTTCATGCGGTCGTAGAGGCCCAGGCCTTCGCGGTCCAGGTCGCCTTCGACCTGGAGGGCCGGAAATTTGTTCGGCACCACGCGGACCGTCCACCCCGGCATATTCGGTTCGCCGTGCTGCGGCCGATAGGCCATGATTTCCCTCGGCGTCAACCGCTCTTGACCGGGGCAGAAGGGGCAGAGGGACATCGGGGGCTGGCGAACGGGCTCGTGTTGAAAGAAATCGTGTGGGCGACCGGCCCGTTCGGTCGAGATGATGACCCACCGTCCTACGATCGGATCGCGACGTAGCTCAGGCATAAGCTTCCCTCGTGAAGCGTGAAGCGTGAAACGTAAGGCGTGAAAGGTGGAAGAATTTTTTTATGAGCCGGTTTCTCCTCACGCCTCACTCCTCACGGTTCACGGCAGTTTAGACTTTCCACATCATGGCGTCGAAATGCTGATCCGGCACCGTCAGGGCCAGGGGATGATGCCGGGGGTAGCGCTCAATCTCAAGCCCCTGCTGCGTGACGACGAGGCTCAGGCCGAACTCCTGTCCCGCTTGCAAGTGCAGAGCCTTGAAGGGGACAGCCAGTTCGATCACCTTGCGCCGGCAGATCGTCCCGTACCGGCCGGCTTCCGAGAACGGGCCATCCGGCTCAGCGGAGGAGAGCGTAAACGTTTCAAGGTCGGGCGAAGCCAGCGCGACATTCAGTTTGTGCGTCAAGGATGGGGTCAGAATCTGGATCTCCAGAGCCGCTTCGGCCAGGCCGGCCAAGGCGGCTTCATCGGGGTCCAACCGCAGGAACAGATGGTCCAGACTGAACCCGAATCCAATATACGTGAAGAGCTTGGCGGCTTTCCACATGGCGCCAAGCGGAGGGGCGGGGTCGATCGTTCCGGCGCCGTGCCATTCAAAAAATGACGAGACGAGCCCGTCGATGGTGGGCGCCAGCAGGCTGACGGGGAGATGGATCGGGTGCAGATCCTGCTGGCCGATGAGGGGCTCGTTCAGGAAGTCCGGCGCCGGCAGGCCGGCGCGAGTGTAGACGTTCCGCAGGTGCGTCCGGAACAACCGGTCGAATTCATGTTTGTAATCGGATGAAAAATCGTCGCCGTACCACCAGAACCAATCGCTGCCTTCGGCGGCATAGAGTTCTTCCCAGGCGCCCCGCGCCTGCTCCGGGGGCAGCCCGCTGCCGGCTTCGATCAGCCGCGCTCGTGTTTCGCGGATCAGGTCCCAGCCGCGGTTGTCTTCCTGGTGTCCGATCCAGATCTTAAAATCGGCGTTGATCCAGGAGCCGGAATGCAGCTGCGCGAGTCGCTCGGTCGGGGGGATCGCGTCGAGGGAGCGGCTGACGGTATCGGCCACGACGCGGACCCCGTTGATGGTCCCTGCGGCCAGCGCGCCATACAGCCCGGAGAGGAATCCCTCGCCGCTGTCATGGTACGACTCCCAGGGGTTTTCCCCGTCCAAGATGATCGGGAGCAGCAGGTGGTCGTCCGGGGCTTGCTGCGCGATGGCGTTGATGCGGGACAGCACGTCGCCCACGGCGGACTCCGCGACGGTCTTGGCGTAGACGAAGCCGAACGCATCGGAGAGGTCCCGGTCCCGGAAAATGATCGCGAGGTCGTCTCCCGGTTGGCCTACGCGATAGGGTTTGTAGAGATGGTTGTCGCGATGCCAGGCCTGCCCGTCCATGTCCAGCGAACGAGCCAGGACACCTTCGTCGGTGGCCATCCACCGGAGGCCGTCTTGCCGCAGCATCGGGACCAGTTCGGGGCAGACCGATCCTTCGGAGGGCCACAGGCCGGCCGGAGCCGTGCCGAAGAGGTCGAGGTGTTGAACCACCGCGTTGTGAATCTGCGCCTGCGCATCCGACGGCGCGCGGACCGGCGTCGGCAGGGGGAGATCGGGGCGGGCCCGACGGGCGAACTCCGTGTCGATTAGCAGCGGCAGGATCGGATGGTAGAAGGGGCTGGTAGTCAATTCGATCTGTCCGGCCTCGGCCAGTTTCCGGTAGAGCGGGATGATCTCCCCGACGATCTGGTTCTGGATGGCGAGCAGTTCCTGTTTGTCTTCTTCGGAAAATCCCCGGTCCTTGCGGCGCAGCGCCGCCAACCGGGGGTAGCGGGCGATCGCCCCGTAACTGCACCAGGCCAGGTTGTGCCAGACCTGCAGGTCCAGCAACTCCTGCACGGTGAACTGCCGGGCCAGGCGTTCGAGGTCCTGGGCGCGCAGATCGGTGCCGCGCTTGATCAGCAATTCATGGTAGCGGGGGAACGGCCGCACCATCGTGCTCCAGTTGGCGGCAAAGAAATGGCGGACGAGAAAGGCGCGTTCGGTCGACGTAAGGTCCGCCGCCGGGCGCCGGGTATGGTCCAGGAACAGATCGCGGACCGAGCCCGAGGCGAGTTCGTTCAGTTGCAGGAGCAGGGAGGGCGTGAAGTTGAAGGTGGCCTTGACGGAGGGAAACCGTTCGAGCAGGACGGCCATGTCGAAGTACGCCTTGGACGCGTGCAACCGGACCCAGGGCATGCTGGCGGACCCCGCCACCGGATCGGTGTAATAGGGCTGGTGCATGTGCCAGAGGAAACAGAGTTGGATGGTTTTCATGGCGGTGTTCAGTGGCCTGACCCGGCGAGTATGTCACAGAGGGGCGGGGGTTTCAACCAACTGGCTGCCCGAATTGGCCGAAGGATAAGGCATACTGTATGGTTCACTTATGAATCAACTAGGGCAGTCAGATACCAAACAACTCCCCGCTGTTGTAGTCGATTATTTGGTGGTACTAGTTGTACTCAGGATAAGCAAAGAAGTAATCGACTTTTCTGAGACATATTTCGCGCAATGTAGCTACTGCATTGAGTCGAAGAGACTCAAAAGATTGCTCACTTATAGTAAACCGCCATTCCTCAGAAAACGTTTTATTCGGAGAGGCGGTCTTCACAATCATCCGCATCCGATAGCTTCCGCTTTCCCAATAGTTTTTCCTATTAAGGAGGTCCCAGGCTTTCTGCCACTCCGTTGAATTTCTGCTGAAGTCGTTGTTATAGAGATGCTCCACAGTGATGTCGTAGCCGATGCCCTTGGTCTTCAGACTTTCAGCGATCTCGTTCTGCTTTGCGCTCAGGTACTTCTGCCAAGCGCCATGAACTTCGAGCAACAATGGTTCGAGTTCCGAACTTGTCTTTCTGTCAGAAAAGAAAATGTGATACCGGTAGGGCTGATCCGCTCTGACGATAAAACCGGAGGGTAATTCCAGCGCTATTGGGTCAGTTTGGCTGAGTCTCAGTTGAGGTGATCTGAAAGCGGTCCATTCAAGCAAGTGAGTCGATCCGTCACGTTCCTTAGTGACAGTGATTGAGATATCTTTTACGAAAACGTCTTTTCGCTGCGCTCGAAGAGTTCCATTAACTGCCAGTGTAGGACCATAGTTGCTGTAGCTAATTTCTAGCCTGCCTGTCTTAAATATGGAAACCTTTCCGATCCTAATGAAGTTCTTCCAAAGGGAGATGAGCCATAACTGCACAACGCCGTAGATCGCGAGCATGAGTGTACCGTGCTTGAGAATGAAAGACAGAAAGCTGTTCTCTTCCTCCATCTGAACCTCTCACGGTACACGTGACGTGCAACCAATGGCTGGTGGCTCAGCATTGTATGTTGACGATGAAGCATACCGCTTTTGCCTTACCGTGACAAGCTGTAACGGCTTGAGTATAATGCGCGCATATGACAGCGGTGAATCCCTTTCCTCCTCAGCAGGCGCTCGCCCTTCCCGATCGTACTCTTGTCGCCGATACGGTGCGTAGCAAGCTGCCCTTTCAGGCCGAGCTGGCCAAGCTGAACCCGCTCACCGGCGATGCCTCGAACCGGCGCTATTTCCGACTGGCGCTATCCGGCCAGCCCCATTCGCTGGTTCTGATGCAGCTCGCGGCGCCTGAGGCCTTCAAGCAATCGGAAGAAGCGGTCAGCGGGGCTCAGTCGATCACGGAATTGCCTTTCGTGAACGTGCTGAACCATCTGGCCAAGGCCGGCGTGGCCGTGCCGGCGCTCCACTATTACGACAAGGATGCCGGGTTGCTTTACCTGGAAGACTTGGGCGATGTGACGTTGGCCGCAGCCTGTGCCAACGCGACCAGCTCCAAGACGCCGGAGCTTTACCGCCAGGCCATTGACGAGTTGGTCCGGCTCCACCTTAAGGCGACGTTTCCACCCGATCCAGGCTGCATCGCTTTCGGCCGCGCCTTCGACGTGCCGCTGCTGATGTGGGAGTTCGATCATTTCATCGAATATGGGATCGAAAAGCGGACCGGACGGCTGCTGCCGGAGGAAGAGCGGCAGGCGATCCGAACCGAGATGCGCAAGATCGCCGAATTGCTGGCCGGCCAGCCGCAGGTCTTCACGCATCGGGACTACCACAGCCGCAACCTCATGGTGCAGCACGGCCGCGTGCGGGTCATCGATTTTCAAGACGCGCTGATGGGGCCAGCCTCCTACGACCTGGCGTCTCTGCTGCGAGACTCCTACCTTTCGTTGGATGAGGAACTGATCGAGGAACTGATCATCCGCTACCTGGAGGGCCGGGCCAAGGCCGGTGCCACGCTCGACCGCCTGACCTTTATGCGCCTGTTCGACCTGACCAGCATTCAGCGGAACCTCAAGGCGGCCGGCCGGTTCGTGTATATCGAGAAAGAAAAACGCAACGACGGCTATCTCCAACACATTCCCCGAACGCTGGCCAATGTGAAACGGAACCTCGCCCGCTACCAGATGCTGCATCCGCTGCGAGATGCCCTGGCCCGCCACGTCCCGGAACTGCAATAGCAGGCAAGAGGCTATGGGTGCGAGGCGATAGGTATGAGCGGTTGTAAGAGGACATCTCTAGCCCATCGCCCCTTGCCTATCGCCTGCGCTGGAATCTTATGAAAGCCATGATCCTTGCCGCGGGGCTCGGCACGCGCCTGCGCCCGCTCACGAATCGCCTGCCCAAGCCGCTCCTGCCGATTGTCGGCACCCCGCTGATCGTCTGGAACCTGCTCCTGCTGCGGCGGTACGGCATCACGGACGTGATCGTCAACCTGCACCACTTGGGGCACTTGATCGAGCAGGCCTTAGGGGATGGAGCGCAGCTCGGCCTGCGCCTGGTCTATTCTCGCGAACCGGTGATTCTCGGAACGGGCGGTGGTATCAAGCAGGCGGAATCCTACTTCGGCGGCGAGCCGTTTCTGGTCCTCAACGGCGACACGCTGCTGGAGTTGGACCTGGGGGCGGTCGTGAGGTTCCACCGTGAGCAGGGCGGGCTTGCCACGATGGTGCTCCGCGACGATCCCGAGGTGGAGCAGTGGGGGGCGGTGGAGGTGGATGCCGGCCGGCGCGTCCTCCGCATCAACGGGCGCGGGGCGGCCGGCGACGGTTCCGTCGCCAAACGCATGTTCGCGGGTGTCCATGTCATGCACCCGTGGCTGCTCCGCGGTGTGCCGGCCGGACGGGAGTCCTCGATCATCGACGCCTATGTTCGCGAGATCGAGGGAGGAGAAGCGGTCTTCGGTTTTGATATGAAGGGCTACTGGTCGGACATCGGCACGCCGCAACGCTATGACCAGGCCCAGCGTGACGTCGATGGCGGACGCATCGATCTGGCGTTGCGGACGGCGCGGGTTGATTAAACGCCGCCGGCCGGCTTGAACCGCTTCAAGCGCAGCGCGTTGCTCACGACACTGACGGAGGAGAGCGCCATGGCCGCTGCGGCCCAAATGGGATTGAGGAAGCCCAGCGCGGCCGACGGGATCAGCAGGACGTTGTAGATGAAGGCGGCGAAGAGGTTTTGCTTGAT